>CALRCS010000022.1 GCA_943354625.1 Candidatus Nomurabacteria bacterium
CGCAAATTATATCAGGATATATAGTTATCTCCTACGATTTTTTTCCACATATCTAGAGTAATATTTTCTGCCCTGAGATCTTTTGACCAATTCTCCTTTCCCCATAGAGATTCAAGTGTGTTTTTTGCAATCCTGTCTTCCAAATTTCTTATTACTACTTTTCTTTTATGAGCAAAACCTGCTTTGAGGACTTCAAAGAAGTTTTTTTCATTAATTGATGCAAAAAAATCCTTGGAGATGCTATCTATCATGATTATCGCTGAGTCCACATTTGGTATTGGTCTAAAGAATTTTCTAGGGACTGAACATATGTATTTTGGATGACCATAAACCTTCACTGAAATTGATAGAATACTCTCTTTTTCATCAACTATACGTCGAGCCACCTCTTTTTGGAGCATTATGACCATTTTTGATGGCGGATTGGTGGATTCTAGGAATTTTCTAAGAAATTCTCCAGTTATGTAGTATGGGATATTGGCAATTAGAATATAGTTTTTTTTGTTATTTTTGAGCTTATTATGATTATTTTCATCAAATTCTAGTATATCGCCGTGTATTAGCTCAAGTTGGCCGTTTTTTATCTCATTTATGAATTTTTCTTGTAAAAAAGGGATGGCTCTATCATCTTTTTCTATAGCAAGAACAAAAGCCCCAGTTTCAAGGAGTTTTGAGGTAAGAGAGCCTTTTCCAGGGCCTACTTCAAGCACTATACTGTCTTTTTCTACTCCACCAGCACGAATCATGGCGGAAATGACGTTTGGGGCGTGTAGAAAGTTCTGTCCTAATGATTTTTTTGCTATGAAAGTCATATTTACAATAATGTATCACATAAACCCTATTTCAGAAATCAATAAATATTGCTTTTATTCCCCTCGGAGCTTCTATATCACCAGTCGTAGTCATATGTTCATCACCAATATCTGTAATAAAAGTAGATGGAGTATTTACCTTTTGTGCACCATATATGGTACGAAGTTGAGCATAACTAACAAAAACCTTCTTTCGTGCGCGGGTGATAGCTACGTAAAAGAGTCGACGTTCCTCTTCTGCTTCTGCTTGGCTTATTTCTTCTTTATTCATTCTTTGATGTGGAAATAGGTCTTCTTCTAGTCCGGCAATGAAAACATAATCAAATTCTAGACCCTTAGAGGCATGAACAGTCATCAATTTTACTGCATTATTATCTTTTTCCAATTCATCTTGGTCAGTTGCCAAGGATGCGTTCTCCAAAAGCTTCTCAACAGCTTCCCCAGCGGGTAATGAATCATATTGAGAAGCTACTGATACAAGCTCTCTTAGGTTCTCAAGTTTTTCTTGTTCTTCTGCATTGCCGTTTTTATATACACTTTCCATTCCACTCTCCCGGATAATGTATTTTATAAGTGTTGAAGGGTTTTCTTTTAAAGCTGTAGCTTTAATTCTCTCCAAAAGGTCTAGGAATTGAGAAACTTTGTTTTTTAGAGCTGGCCCGAGCGTATTTTCTTGTCCAGTCACTACTTTCATAATAGTGGTTTTTCCTATTCCGCGTGGAGGGACATTTACTACTCTTACTAGATCATTGACACTGTCTCTATTCATTGCAGCTTTAATGAAGGATAATACGTCTTTTACTTCTTTTCTTTCAAAAAACTTCACTCCCAATACTTGATAAGGGATATTTTTATTTAGAAATGCTTCTTCCAGTATTCTTGATTGGAAATTGGCACGGTACAGAATAGCAATTTCTCTAGGATTACAGACGTTTTTTATGAGTTTACGAGCCTCATCAGCTATCATCCTCGCCTCTTCCTGTTCGGTATATGATATTAAAAGCTCTATCTTTTCCCCTTCTACATTTTTAGTAAAAAGATTTTTATCTGGACGCATCACGTTTTTCTTTATTACGTTATTTGCTGCAGCAAGTATTGTTTGTGTTGATCGATAATTTTCTTCTAGAGTGATGATTTTGGCATTGGTATAATTTCTTTGAAAATCTAAAATATTTTTTACTTCGGCGCCTCTCCAGCTGTATATACAGTTGTGAACAGGGATTGAATTTGCAATATAATTGTGTACTTTGTCAATATTGAGATCATAAACTTTTCCACTGTAATGTTTTTTTGTAACTTCCGTAACTTTTTGTTCACTAACAATGTTTTCTTTCACTATTCCAACCAACATTCCTGGTATTATATTGCTTGCTGGGTGAAAAAACATTTTCTTTTTATCTATGACGATGCTTCTTATTATGATAAGATTTTTGTCTATCAACTGGATTTTTTTAGCAATTTCTTCAGCTTCACCGTAGTCTAGTCTGGTAATTTCTAATCGCCAATCCCCCCTTTTACCTTTCCGTGGTTTAAAACCATTACTAATTAATTTTTCCTTTAGATTTTTATCTGTTGTGTTTATTGATACTCTACTCATACCCCATGGGTGTATAAGACTTTTACGTGCATCATCAAACATTTTTAGATTAATATTAATACGATTTCGTAGTGAATTCGTGTTTGTTGTTCCTTGAGGAATATAATGGGGATATCCAAAGTGTAAACCAGTTTCTTCAAAAAGGATATCAGCACGTGATTTTGTATTAATATTTTTAAAAACCTTATCTATACTGTCTTGTGAAATAGCCATTTTTCTCCCGCCAGTCTTAAAAACCAGACCTGGAATTCCATACTCTGAAGAGAAATATACTTCCCAGTAAATAGCATCTTCTTTTTTATTACATATTTTTAGAATCCACATCTTATCGGCATTTTCTTGGTTGCATCGCACTTGTAGTCCAATTGATTCAATTCCTACTTTACTTCTTCTTACGCTTTTTGCCATACCAATTCGAAAACCCTTATCTTGCCTATACATTAAATAGATATAATAGGAACCATATTCTAGAGGAATTCTACTGAATAAAATATGATTAGGGGTAAGTGAAATTTCGCTAGTATCTGTCTTTATTTCAATAAGATCTCCGTTGTAGTCTTTAGTTATTAGGTCAGTAACAGTAGCTTCGCATGTTTTGCTGTGCCCAGCTAAAGATATAACTTTGTCACCCTTTTCTATTTCAGAAATCTTTTTATTACCAGTTATTGTTTTTATTTCTGTATTTGGGGTTAGGCACTGGTCCACATCGCCCACGACACAAATATTCTCATTTTCTTCTGCCAAGAGCGAGGCAATCTCGTACTGAACACGATTTGTATCTTGGTATTCATCTATATGAATATATTTCCATACTTTACTATAGTGTTTCTTAACTTCAGGGTAGGTTTTCAATAGATTTACTGTTTTTAGAAGTAAATCATCAAAGTCTAGTGACTTCTCTCTCAATAAGGTGTTTTCGTATATTTCCCAGACCTGTGCTACAACTCCTCGAAACGGGTCTTTTATTTTATTTTTATAACTAGATACGTTTACCCCATCACTTTTTTCTCTTGATATGGCATTTAGTATTGCTCCAGGCTCATACTGTTTTGTATCATAACCCAGAGCTTCCAATGCATCCTTCACTGCGCGTTTTGAATCTCCGCGGTCATAAATGGTAAAGTGTCTAGTGATACCGAGTAAGTTGGCATTTTCTTTTATTATATGAACACCAAGAGCGTGAAAAGTACTTACGAACGGTCTCTCATTAAAAGATATTGGTATGTTTAATGTTTTATCTTGCTCAATAAGATGAAAGACACGTTCACGCATTTCCTTCGCCGCTTTATTCGTAAAAGTGATAGCAAGTATTTCTGATGGTTTTACTCCATTTATTATGAGATTTAGTATCCTATGAGTGATTGTTTTTGTTTTTCCAGCTCCCGCGCCAGCAATAATTAGTAGTGGACCATTCAAAGTTTCCACCGCTTCTTTTTGTCTTTGGTTTAAATTACTATTTTGGGTGTTAGTGGACATAAATACTACTATAACATATATTAACACCCCCTGTTGACTTTAAATTTGTGCTAGCGTAGGCTAGATAGATACCTGACAAATAAAGGTATAAAAGTGGCTCAACAGAGCCATCTACTGAAATTTCTGAAACGACTAAAGTGCGCCCCAAGCACTATACAGGCCTTGCCGAAAGACTATTTATATTATGAAATATTTATCTAAAATAGTCACAAAAAAAATATCAGAAACCAAATCATTTTATGTGATTTTAGTTATTCTTTTTCTAGCATTAAATATACTCACAATACTTCCAAAGACTGCCAATGCAGGCTTTTTTTCTTTTATTACTGATTTGGGTGGAGATCAGGTTTCTGCTAAATCTATAGACAAATCTGGTGCAATAAATTCTCAAAACATACCCCTCCCAGAAGCCGCTGTAAATAGCGATCCAAACCCACATAAGTATGATGATAATACACCACTTCTTTCATACGATAATGCATTATATGCAGAGATAGGACCACAAGGAACTGTTTCTGATGTTGAAAATAGAGTTTCTAGCGAGATTAGCCTTTATACCGTGAGACAGGGCGATACCCTCTCAAAGGTTGCTGATATGTTTGATGTATCAGAAAATACTATTATGTGGGCAAATGAACTTGGTAAGAATTCAGTTTTAAAAGAGGGTGATATGTTGGTTATCCTGCCTATTTCAGGTATAAGATACACAGTAAAAAATGGAGATACTCTAAAAGGTATAGTTCTGAAGTATAAATCAAATTTAGAGGAAGTATTGCAGTATAATGATCTCACATTGAGCTCTACTTTGGTTATTGGAGATACTATCGTTATTCCTGATGCTGAACCAACCAATTTATTCTTACCAAAGATCGCTCAAACAAGAAAGATTGTGACAAATAAGGCTCATGACACAAATGGTACCTATTATCCTGGTTTTTATATAAGACCTATATCCGGTGGAGTGAAATCTCAAAATTTACACGGTTATAATGCTATTGATCTCGCAGCTCCAGTGGGTACTGTAATTCGCGCTTCAGCATCTGGAAAAGTTATATCTAGTATTTCAAATGGAAATTGGAATGGAGGTTACGGAAATTATGTAATTATTTCTCATAGTAATGGTTCACAGACTCTGTACGCTCATAATCAAAAGAACTTTGTAAGAATAGGAGATTATGTAGAACAAGGTGAAATGATAGCAAAGATCGGTATGACTGGAAAAACTACAGGACCACATGTACACTTTGAGATACGTGGAGCAAAGAATGCATTCTAAAAATTCTTTTGTCTATATTGTAATGCTTCAAGAATATGCCCTTTAGTGATGATTTTTGAATTTTCTAGATCAGCGATAGTTTGTGAAAGTTTTATGATTCTATGATAAGCCCTTGCAGAAAGACCCAGTCTCTCTGTTGAAGTCTTTAGCAAGTCACTTACCTCTTTTTCAAGTTTTATACATATTTCTATATCAGATATATTCATTTCACTGTTATATTTCTTGGTTATTTTGAACTTACTAAATCTTTTTTGTTGGATTTTGCGAGATTTTTCTACCCTTTTTCGTATTATTTCTGAATTCTCATTGTCTTTTGAATATCCAGAGAGTTTATCGTATTCGATTTTTGATACAGAAACCCACATATCTATACGGTCTATGATTGGTCCTGAAATTTTTTTATTGTAGTTGCTTATATCTCGGTCACTACAAGTACAACCTCTCTCTTTTCCAAAACCACAAGGGCAAGGATTCATCGAGATAATGACTATGCATTGGGCTGGAAATGTTAATGTTCCCTTTGCTCTAGAGATCGTTATTGATCGATCCTCTAGTGGTTGCCTCAATGCTTCTATAACCTTTTTATCAAATTCCGGAAATTCGTCTAAGAAAAGCACACCTCTATGAGCTAGGGTTATTTCTCCTGGCTTTGGAAATGGACCACCACCAACCAATGATGGATATGATGCTGTGTGGTGTGGGGCGCGAAATGGTGGATCTATAAGATATGGTCTTTCTAGAATCCGAGCTACCGAATGTATCCCAGTAACTTCTAGTACTTCGTCATATTTTAGAGAAGGAAGAATACTTTGGAAGGCTTTTGCTAACATGGTTTTGCCAGTACCGGGTGGACCATACATGCCAATATTGTGACCACCGGCCGCTGCTATCTCTAAAGCCCTTTTTGCTGTTTCTTGGCCATGTATCATATTGAAATTGTTTTTAAAAATATGCTTTTCTTCTATAAGTTTTGTCTTTTCTTGTTCTTTTATTAGTAAGCCACTCTTTTGTGTGAGATGGTTAATTATTTCATTTAGTGTTCTTACTGGGTAGACTTTTATACCTTTCACAAGCGCCGCTTCGCTAGCATTCTCGATTGGCACATATATTTCTTTGAAACCATTTGCTTTTGCTCCATTTGTTAGAGGTAATGCACCACTAATTTTTCTTACATTTCCTTCTAGGGACAATTCGCCTAAAAAAATCTTCTCTTTTGGTTCAAAATCGATATCCCCACTAGCCGATAGGTATGCCAAAGCCATTCCAAGGTCAAAAGAAGGTCCTTCCTTACGTATATCTGCTGGTGCAAGGGAGATTATCACTTTTTGATTTTTTTGTTTTGGGGAAATAAAACCGCTATTTTTTATAGCCGCGGAGATCCTATCCCTAGATTCTTCTATGGCTTTGTCACCAAGGCCAACTATAGAAAAAGCGTGAAGACCATTTGAAAGGTCAACTTCAATGTCGATAATATGGGTATTTAGCCCAGAAAGTTGTGCACTGTAAACTTTTGATATGCTCATGCATACCACAATACACCATCGTGATAAAATCCGTATAAAATTTCGATAAAATTTTAATGAAATTTTTATCCTCATACGAGGATAGTGCTACGCTTATACCCATACGGGTATAGTGCTACGCTTATACCCATACGGGTATAGTGCTACGCTTATCCCCTCATATGCTTTATAGATGTTCTTGCTGATGGATTGGCTTCAAGCCTTTCCCTCTCTATTGGTTCACCAGAAATTTCACATATTCCATAAGTACCATTTTCTATACGTTCAAGCGCAGCTTTTACATCATTGAATTGAGGTTCAAGTTTGTTTAATATAACCTTATTTTCCTCCAATTCTTCAAACTTATCCGCAACTTCGTTTTCATCAGCGCTATCTGTTTCTATTTCACCAGAAGTAGCATTCCAATCGTTTGGATTTTCTTGACTTACCTGGCCAATACTTCCAAGCTCTTCTTCTAGTATGGCTTTTTCTTTTAGTAATTTATCTTTGAAATATTGTATATCATTCTTATTCATATAAGCTATTCTATCTTATATATGTTTGTTTTTCAATACGATTTAGAATTTCCGGGATTACAGCTTCTGATGTCGTGATAAGTATAGTGTTCTTATCAATAAAAGTGTAAAGGAGTAAAAGTTCACCATTTGTACTCACAAACTCACGTATATCTCGATTCATAATCACCCTATCTTTATAAATTCCTCGTATTCCGCGTGAAGCATAAAAGATCGTTGGAATTTCTTCATTCATACTCGCCACTTTTTCTCTATAGTTAAAAATATCAGCAAATTCATCAGGCATAGTATTTTCCCATTTTAGCATTCCAGAGAAAGCATTTTGGAAAAAGTCAGTTTCAAGAATAATAAAAGGTAAATTTTGTGGGCCAAGTTCAGTTTGTCCACCAGAAGAATACATTCCTATCATCCATTTATCAGTTATAGACCTTTTTAGGGTGTCAGTAATTTCAAATTTAATAGAATTAACAAACTGTGAACCTGTGACTCTCTTTGTTGTAGAGCCGATTTCTTGATTTAGAATAAATTCAGTAACTTTTCCCTCACCTACTTCAGAGTTCTTAAAATTATCAGAAAGGAATCCAATAAGTTTATCCTTTTCTAGAGAAGGAAGTTTTAGTGTTTTTTGAATATCGGCATTTATTAATCCAAATATTTTTGTTGGTTGCTTTAGTATCAGTGAATTTGCTCGAGAGCTTTGTCGGTACAGATAGTATCCACCACCAACACCTGCCACGACAAATACAATACTCAAAATTACTAATAGAACATTTTTTCCTGTCTGCGATGCTGGAAGATTGGATATGCTATTGTCACCCCTTCTTGTTCCTTCAGCCATTGCCATGGTCAATATCGATGACTTTTCACGGGTAATAGTGTTCGCAACATCATCTTCATATGTTCGAACCATCTTTCTTGGAATCTCAGGTTTTAGAATAATAGGTGCAGTCTGGTTTATAGGTATGTTAAGAGGTTGCCCTACGCTCTCCTCTCTTTTGAGTTTTTGTTTAGCCAGTGCATCCGCTATTGCATCCTCATAGTTTCTTATATCCTCCATCCGATTCTCAATCTTTTCTTCTATTTTTTCCCCAATTTTCTTTGTCGGTATAATAATTTTCTCTATTGGAGTAGGCTCTGGGATAGATATAGGTATAGGCACTGGTGTAGGTGCCGGTGTGGGTTCGGGTGCAATGGTAGGCTCAGGTATCGGTGTTGGTATGGGTGGAATATTTGGCCATGGCGCAACGCGATGCCATTTATCGTTATATATTACAGTATCTATTTCAGGTTTTATTTCAGGTTTAACTTCTGGTTCCACTACAGGCTGGATAAAAGAGGACGTTTTTTTATTTTTATTTGTTTTATTTAATTTGGCAATAGCCTCTGCCATATCTCGCTCATATGTGCGTATAGGTTGTTGCGGTATGTCAGAAATACCTGGCAGTTTTGATTTTATTTTATCATCACTCATCTATTTAATTATACACTATTACACCTGTCCTGAAAGATCCGCAATGTCATCTGCAACTGTTCCAAGTGTTGCATCCTTCGGTCCTCGCTTTTTAAAATTAGTTCTAGCATTACCTTTTCCAAGATTTTTGCCTCCAAATCTGTTTTGATTCTGGTGACCTATTAGATATTTACTTGGATTTTCATCTAGATCAAAGAAGTCATCTATCACCTCTCGAAGTTTTGATGATGTTGATTTTCCAAATGAAACAACTTCTACCTGACAACCCTGGTTTACTTGGAGGTATTCTACTAGAGGTACATGATCCCCATCTCCTGTTACGAGTATAACAGCATCGAGTTTTGGGGCGAGCTTTACGGCATCAATTGCCATACCCACATCCCAGTCTGCCTTTTTTGCTCCACTACTAAAGATTTGAAGATCTTTTGTCTTCGTTTCTATTCCCATTTTTGTTAGAGCTTCAAAAAAGGCTTTTTCATCTCCAGCTTCTGTTGTGATTACATAAGCTATAGCTCGGATGAGAGATCTTTCCCCTACCGCATCCTTTACTATTGCTCCAAAATTTACTCTTGAGTGATAGAGCATCTTTGCACTATGATAAATATTTTGTGTATCGATGAAAACACCGACACGCTGTTCTTTATGTTTGATTACTGACATATAAAAATTACTAAACTAAATTATTAAAATAAACTACTAATACATATTAAAAACCTACAGAGATTATACCACCAAAACCATCTTAAAGACTATTTTGCCTTCAAATCAAGTTTCTTTGCAATACTAACGTGACGTCTTGGGTGCTTCTTTTTTAAATAGTTCATGTGAGACTGTCTATCAGCAACCATAGCTAGAAGACCACGTCTTGAGTGATTATCTTTCTTATGCTTTTTTAGGTGACCTGCAAGCTCGTCAATTCTTTTTGTTAAAATTGAAATTTGAACCTCTGGAGAACCAGTGTCCTTGTCGTGTATTGCTACCTTTTTTATAATATTTGATTTCTGTCTTGTTGTTAACATGATTGAGATATAGTAGCACAAATGGGTTTATAAAGCAATGTGATATACTAAAAGCATGTCGCAAAATCTTTCTCAATTAAAGACCGAATTTCTCCAATATGTAGAGATAGAAAGAGGTCGTAGCCTCAACACTGTTCGTAATTATGATCAGTATTTGAGCCGTTTTTTGGACTATACTAAGTTAAAGGATCCAAAGGATATTACGGATACTTTGGTTAGGGATTTTCGTATTTGGCTGAATCGTCAAGAGACAAAAAGTGAGAA
>CALRCS010000023.1 GCA_943354625.1 Candidatus Nomurabacteria bacterium
AAAAATATAAAAAATACCCAATCACCTCAATGGCTCAAAGATAGACTTGAAGCTATTGGTGCACGTTCTATAAATGCTATTGTTGATATATCAAACTACGCTATGTTCGATACCGGTCAGCCACTTCATGCTTTTGATGCGGATAAATTGTCCGGATCTATAACCGTTCGTCTGGCTAAGCAAGGTGAGTCTATAGAAACTCTAAGTGGGCAGGTTATTGAATTAAAATCTCATCACTTAGTGATTGCTGATGATAAAAGCCCACTAGCTCTTGCTGGAGTGAAAGGTGGAAAGCGTGCTGAGGTGACTTTGGAGACAAAAAATATCATCTTAGAATCTGCAAATTTTAATCCTGTTTCGGTACGAAAAACTTCACTAGAAGTTGGCATAAGAAATGATTCATCTAGGCGTTTTGAGAATGAAATCACTCCATATCTGACCGAAAGGGGTGTATCAAAGTTTATTAAGGTCTTAAAAAGTGTAGTACCTGGATGTGAGATAGGAACTATTTCAGATATCTACAAAAAACTTCCTGAATCGTGGAAAGTCTCTTTGGCCCACAAAAATATTGAGTCTATTTTAAATTATTCAATTTCAGAAAAAAAAGTAATTGATATATTAGAAAAGCTTGAATGTGCAGTGACTTCAAAAAATGGTATTTATGAAGTTATACCACCTTTCGAAAGACTCGATCTCGTAATCCCAGAGGATATTATAGATGAGGTCGGAAGGATAGAAGGTTTGGACAAAATAAAGAGTATCGTACCAAAACTAAATACAAATAATGAATTTTCTCAGGAATTCCTCCTCACAGAGAAGATTAAAGATTTTCTTGTTTCAAAAGGATTTAGTGAAGTGATAACACGTTCATTTACTGATAAGGGAGATATTGAAGTAGCATATCCAATGGCTTCTGATAAGAACTTTTTACGTAATAATATTCACGATAACCTTTTGCAATCTATTGAGTTGGCTGTTAAGAATGCTCCATTACTCGGTGAAGATGAAATTAGGATTTTTGAGATTGGAAAAATCTTTACAAAAGATGGAGAGCAGACATCTTGTGTTGCTGGCATAAGAAATATAAAAAAGAAACAAGAAAAAGAAAAAGATAAAATAAAACTGGTTCGAGATGAATTATTGCAAGAATTAAACGTATCCGATAAAACAATTGGACTGATAAATAATATTGATGGAGTATTAGAAATCAATATTGATGCATTGGGTGGATTGGAATCATATAAATTAAATTCAATTAAAATCGAAAAGGGAAGCCGTCTCCAATTTGTACCGTTTTCTACTTTTCCATTTATGACTCGAGACATTGCTCTTTTTGTCGAAAATTCTGTAGATATTGAAATTGTAAAAAAAGTTATACAGGATTCACTAAGATTATCAGCAAAAGGACTTCTAACAAAAGGTCCGGATCTTTTTGATCAATTTGAAAAAGAGGGTAAGAAGTCTTTAGCTTTTAGGATGATATTTCAATCGAATGATAGGACTTTGACTATAGAGGAGGTTAATGGCTTTATGGAAAAGTTGGCTGTAGATATTAAGGGAAAAGGTTGGCAGGTGAGGTAGTCTCTATTTACAAAAGTATAAAACTGTGATAGGTTTTTTATTGTAGTTCTTGTATACAACAACAATTCAAATAAGGAAATTATGAGTGATATATATAGTGCGATGGAGAAAGCAATTGGTACGAAGCCAGCTGAGGTGGCGACTCATTTGGCGACTCACCGCATGGTACCGATAGAAGGTAAGATTACCAAAGAGATGGCGGATGGAGTCATTAGGGTATTAATCGCTCTTGATTTGAAAGAGGATAAACCCATAACTCTTATCATATCTAGTTCTGGTGGAGATGTTCATTCTGGTAATAAGATAGGGGGAATGATCAAGACTTTCCGATCACCAGTTGACGGTTTAGTTGTCGGTAGTGCGTGTTCAATGGCTGTGGACATTTTGCTTATGTGTCGCCGTCGCAGAATGCTTCGTCATGCTGAAATTTTTGTTCACTTTACTCGTTGTGGTTTTGATGCAGTTCGGGATTCTGATGATATTACTGATTCAGATATGGATGCCATTCGACGCAAGATGACAGTAGACAAGAAAAAGCGAGAAGAGTTATATATGACGCGTCTTAAAAAGACTCGCGAAGAAGTACATGATCTTTTTAGAATTGGAGAAAAATACGATACATGTTATACCGCAGAAGAGGCACTGAAGTTGGGATTTGTTGATGAGATTGACGATGACTTTAAGTTTTTTCCTACAACTACTTAAGAGAATCAGAGATATATTGGGCTCGGAGAAATCTGGGCCTTTTTAATTGTAGGTACGCTAAAAGTGTGTTTGAATGTTGGATTTTATCCCTTTTTTATCAAAATTTTATACGGATTTTATTATGTCTTGATATGCTTCGTTGATGTTATTTGAAAGTCATAAAAATTTTATTAAAAGATTCCGAAACGAGTATAAAAAATTTGGAAATATTGAGTGTCCAGCTTTTAAAAATGAGAAGATATATTTTAACAAACATGGATTCAATCACATAATTCGAAAGGGTAAGGATGTCAGATCCACACACGAACAGATCAGGAGAATCAAACTTATGTCGCATTCAAAATTTATTTTACAGGGTGCTAAAGAGATTAGTGAATATAGAACCAATACGGTAGATGGTCATCCAGCTTTTTTCTGGTCGATTGTTGGGGTAGTAGATTTGATTAAGATACGTGTAATTATTAGACAACTAGGCGATAAGGGTATAAAACATTTTTATAGTATTATGGACATACCTACACAATAAAGCGCAAAACCCCCGAAGGGGTTTTCAATAGTGTTCACCATCAACAATAGTGTCGATAGAATGACTTGGTGCGCTACTCCATCAAACGTGAACATTATTACTTACAATTCTAGCAAATCCTAAATTGTTGTCAATTTTTTTTGAATCCAGTCTTATTTTTTGATGTTACTTGGTGGTCTATTCTTACACACACTACATCGCAGTTTAGATAAAGTCAATAGTTTAATTTAATACCCAAATCTGCTATAATATCTCCATAAATAACAACAATTATGGCAAAAGACCCTGAAAAAAAGAAAGACACTTACGGTGCGGATTCCATCCAAGTCCTTGAGGGTCTAGAGCCGGTACGTAAGCGTCCTGGTATGTATATTGGTACTACAGGTCCAGATGGTCTCCATCACCTTATTACTGAGATCTTTGATAACTCTCGCGATGAAGCGATGGGTGGTTTTGCTAATCATATTGAGGTAGCTCTTCTTCCAGAGAACCGTGTTCGTGTTGTGGATAATGGTAGAGGAATACCTGTGGATACACATAAGTCTACTAAGGTCTCTGCACTAGAGACTATCATGACAGTCCTCCATGCAGGAGGCAAATTCGGCGGAGATGAGAGTGGTTATAAAGTTTCAGGTGGACTACACGGTGTGGGTGCCTCTGTTGTAAATGCTTTATCAATTTATACTCAGGTTTGGGTTCATAAAGATGGTGATATTTATACTCAAGAATATTCACAAGGAAAAAAGAAATTTTCTGTAAAAAAGGTAGGAAAAACAAAAGAGCATGGAACTATTGTAGCTTTTGAACCAGATATAATTATCTTTAAAGAAATAAAATGGGATTTTCCACGTATTGTGAATTCTCTTCGTCAGCAAGCATACCTAGTAAAGGGATTAAGAATAAGTGTTATTGATGCAAGAGACGCTGTGGATTTTGATTTTGATGAAAATATAACATATATTAGTAATTTAAATCCCGAGTTTCCTTCACAGTCTTTCTATTTTGAAAATGGTTTGACTTCACTTGTAAAATTTAATAATCAAATTTTAAAGCCGGTTCATAAAAATATTTTTTATGTAGAGAAAAAAGTTGAAGGTGTTGAATCTGTAGAGATAGCTTTGCAATATGCTGATGATATCTCTTCTCGTATTTTACCTTTCGCAAATAATATCTATAACCCTGAACACGGTACACATGTTACTGGTTTTAAAACTGCGCTTACACGAACTCTAAATACTTATTCAAAAAAGAATAATTTAACAAAAGATGGAGAAGATAGTTTTACTGGAGACGATGCGCTTGAAGGCCTCACTGCTGTTATTTCTGTGAAGCTTCGTGATGTTCAGTTTGAAGGCCAAACAAAAGCAAAGCTTGGTTCTGTGGAGGCACAGAGTGCTGTATCTACAGTCTTCGGAGAAGCTTTTAGTGCTTTTCTTGAAGAGAATCCTGATGATGCGAAGGGAATTATCATGAAGGTTATTTTGGCCATGAAGGCACGAAAGGCTGCAAAAGCAGCAAAGGACAGTGTTCTTAGAAAAGGTGCTCTTGAAGGAATGACTCTTCCTGGAAAGCTTGCTGATTGTCAGACAAATGTGGCTTCAGAGTCCGAACTATTTATTGTGGAGGGAGATTCTGCTGGAGGTACAGCAAAGACGGGGCGCGATCGAAGAATTCAGGCTATATTACCACTTCGAGGAAAGATTCTAAATATAGAAAGAGCTCGTCTCGATCGCATGCTTGGTTCTGAGCAGATAAAAAATCTCGTTTTAGCTTTTGGCACTGCTATTGGTGATACTTTTGATATCTCAAAGCTTCGATATCATAAAATAATTCTAGCAACAGATGCCGATGTCGACGGAGCGCATATTCGTACTCTCATTCTGACCTTACTTTATAGATATTTTAAACCATTGATAGAAGGAGGATATGTTTATATTGCTCAGCCACCTTTGTATAAAGTGAAAAGAGGGAAGGAAATTATGTATTTTTATTCTGATGAAGAAAAAAATAAATCTTTAGGAAAAGAGATTGATAATATGAATGATGTGCTTGATAATTCCGACGTCCAAAATGTCCCAGAGGAAGTTGAAGGAGAAGAAAAAGAGATAGAGGGTAAAAAGGGTAAGATTTCAATACAAAGATATAAGGGTCTAGGAGAAATGAATGCTGATGAACTATGGGAAACCACCATGGATCCAGAGAAGCGTATTCTGAGACAGGTAAAGATAGATGATGCACAAGAAGCTGATAAGGTCTTCGATATGCTTATGGGTACAGATGTACCAAGTCGTAAGATGTTTATTCAGTCCAATGCGAAAAAAGCTACTATTGACATATAGTTTAATTTAATATATGGTATTGGTATAATAATAGAAAATCAATTCTATGAAAAAGACCATTATTCTAACTATTTTTGTTTTAATGTTGGGGATTACTATATCTAATCCTTCTATTGTATATGCTGATAATCAAGGTCAACTCGGGGCATCATGTTATCCAGCTCGTACAAGTGTCAATATTGGTGACTCTGTTGAATGGAGAGTTTTTACTTATGGAGGAGATGGTAACTACAGTATTACATGGTCAGGTTCTAACGGTCTTTCTGGTTCTGGCTTGAGTGCAACTACAAAGTACGAAACCTCTGGTTCAAAAACAGCATCTATTTCTGTCACGTCAGCAGGACAAACTGTAAATCAAAATTGTGGTAGTGTCATTGTCGGTAGTTATTCCAGCTCGAACTCGAATGATTATAGTGTTAATAATTATTACTACAATACAAATATCTATACACCACTAGAAGCTTCTTGTTATGCAAGTTATAGTTCAGGAAATACCGGTGAGGCAGTAATGTGGAGAGCTGTGACTTCTGGTGGTAATGGAACTAATAATATAAGATGGTCAGGAACAGATGGGCTTTCAGGTACTGGGGAAACAGTTTATAAAAATTATGAATTCGGGGGAATAAAATCAGCTTCTATAACTGTTTATTCTAATGGGCAGACTATTGTAAGAAATTGTAATACAGTTCAAATTTATGGTCTGACAAACAATAATGACAATAGTACTACTACTGAGAATTATTATGGGCCACTTACGGTTTCATGTTCAGTTGACTCTTCTTTTTCGCCTGTTGGAAATATAGTCACATGGAAAGCATATCCTTTAGGTGGTAATGGAGGATATTTATATACATGGTCTGGAACAGACAATATAACTGGTAATGGAAATCCAGTTAGATATGTCTACAATTCACCCGGCACAAAAACAGCAAGTGTTACAGTAAATTCCAATAATCAAAGTGTAACTAAAACTTGTAAAAATGAGATCATGATAGGTGTACCTACAGTTTATACACCTCCTCCAACTTATAATACTCCAGAATATAATCCGCCAGTCTATAATCCTAATCCTCCTACATACAATACTCCAGATCCAGTATTGGAATCAATAAATAATGGAACATATTCTGATACAGAGGTGGAAGAAAAAGTAATTCCTGAGCCAGAAGTAAAAACTGATAATTCAATAACATCATACTTTTCCTTTAGTAATGTTCCATGGATATGGGTACTTGTTATGGTGATCTTGGTTATGTTTTTTATGTTTATTTATCTATTTTTTAACAATAAAAAGATATAGTATTTATTTTCTTTCTTTGATTTCTTTTGTAATCTTATCAAAAACTTCATCTGAAGAAAGTTGGCCAATCTGTCCTACATCTCGACTCTCTAGAGTCACTTTTCCTACAGCGAGGTCTTTGTCTCCAATAATAATAAAGTATGGGGCTCTAGAAACCTTTGCTTGGCGAATCTTCTTACCAAAGCTTTCATCGGAAAGATCAATTTCTACACGTACCATTTCTGAATGAAGTTTGTCAAACATCTCTATAGCTTTTGCATGATGATTTTCTCCTACAGGAATAATTTTTACTTGAACTGGAGCGAGCCAAAGAGGGAAGTTGCCACCATAATGTTCGATTAGGAATCCAATAAATCTCTCATGTGTACCAAGTGGTGCGCGATGTATACATAATGGTGTTTTTTCAATTCCATCGCTGTCTTTGTATACCAAACCAAAGCGTTTTGGTACTGCAAAGTCTACTTGATTTGTAGCAAGGGTAAATTCACGACCAATAGCACTCCAGACCTGGACGTCGATTTTTGGTCCATAAAATGCAGCTTCATTTGGAACTTCTATATATGGGATTTTTGACTCTATTAAAACATTTCTAACCATATCTTCTGTTTTTTTCCAGAGTAAAGGATCATCTACGTATTTATCCCCAAGACGCTTGGGATCGTGAGTAGAAAAACGCATTATATATTTTTTAACTCCAAAAACTTTGAAATAGTGAATATACATTTCATTCACAGCACGGAATTCATCAGCGAACTGCTCTTCTGTACAATATATGTGAGCATCATTCATTTCAAGCATTCGAACTCTCATAAGGCCAAAGAGCTCTCCTGATTTTTCATGGCGATAACAAGTACCATATTCTGCGAGACGTAGCGGAAGTTGACGGTAACTTCTCTGTTCAGCACTAAAAATTTTGTGGTGATGAGGGCAGTTCATGGCTTTTAGGTAATATTTTCCACCTTCATACTCCATAGGAGGAAACATACTATCTTCATAGTATGGAAGGTGGCCACTTTTCTTATACATAGACTCCTTTGCAATATGAGGAGTTCTTACCCGGACATAGCCACCGTTGAATTCTGTCTCTTTTGCTAATTTTTCCAATTCATCCACTATTGCTGTGCCATTTGGTAGCCACAATGGGAGACCTGGGCCAACGTCTTCATCAAATGTAAATATTCCCATTTCTTTTCCAAGCTTTCTGTGATCCCTTTTTTCAGCTTCTACGCGTACTGTTTCATAATCATCCAACTCAAGCTTTGTAGGAAAAGCTAGACCGTATATACGCGTAAGCATTTTATTTTTTTCATTTCCTCTCCAGTAAGCGCCTGCAATGCGAGAAAGTTTAAAAGAATCATGAGGTATTTCTTTTGCTGGATTTTCTGCATGACCTCCACGACAAAGATCGGTAAAGTTTCCACAAGTATAAAGGGTGATTTTCTCACCTTTCGCAGAGATTTCTTCTATTAGTTCAATTTTGTAAGGGTTATCTTTGAAAGCTTCTTTTGCCTCAGCAACCGATACTTCTTTATGAGTAAACTTCGTCCAGGACTTTAGGTGACCTTTCATCTTTTTTTCAAGAGCAGGTAGCTCTTTTTCTGAAAGCTTGATATCAGCTGGGAATTCGAAATCATAATAAAAACCATCATCCACTGCAGGACCAATGGTATTCTTGGTTCCTGGGTAAAGCTCTAGAACTACAGATGCTAATAAATGGGCTAGTGTATGACGATTGTGTTCGATATTTGTTTCTTTCATGGAGGTAACTTTAACATTTTTATTTGCAGATTTCAATTTCTGTCTCTTAATTTATATTTATCCCAAAACCTTCACCCTCTCCACAATCATACTCTTTTGCCCATTTCGCTCTGACATCTTTCCTTTGAGTGCAACGCATTTATCGGGAGTAAAGGCTGTGCGGAACTCTACGAGAACTTTTGGAAAAACCACAGTCTCAAGTTCGCCAGAAAAGTCGGCGACCTTCACAAAAGCCATATTGTCACCTTTTTTTGTGGTTATTGGTTTAACTTCTTCTATGATACAAGCAAGAGTTACTTCATCCCCATCTTTCAGTGTCTCTTTCGCCTTTTTTATATCCATTTCTCTTTTGTCTATAATTTCTTTATAGCGATCAAGTGGATGCCCAGAAATATATAGTCCCAGCAATTCTTTTTCCCAAGCCAGCTTCTCACGAGGTTCGATGTTTGGAACATCAGAAAGCTTAAGAATTGGAACTGAAGAGGAATCAGTCATTAATCCGAAAAGGGAATCTTGATTTTCAGCTTGCTTACCTTTCTCCTTATTGTGAGCTAGTAATGTCTCAGTATTTCCAAGAAGAATTCCACGATCAATACCAAAACTATCGAGTGCGCCAGCTTTTATTAAAGCTTCAAGTGATTTTTTATTTAAATTCCTATCTTTTATTCTATCAAGGAAGTCGGTGAGAGATTTGAAGTGTCCATTCTTTTTTCTTTCATCAATTATTACTGTAGCTATACCTTGACCGAAGTTTTTTATCGTTACAAGTCCAAAACGTATAGTGTCTTTTTTTCTGTCTTCACTATTTTTAACTACAGTAAATTGACTGTAGCTTTCATTTATATCCGGAGGGAGAATTGGAATTCCCATTCTTTTACATTCTGCTATCGTCTCAGCAATTTTCTCAACATCTCCAGAATCTGCACTTAGTACGGCGGACATATATGTAGCGGGGTAGTTCGCTTTCATATACGAGGTTTGGTAGGCAACTTTTCCATAGCTGGCTGCGTGGGAGTTATGGACTATTATGTCATTCGCAATAAAGTTATGATCTTTAGGAATTGTTAGGTCATACGTCATTTCCACCCCTGATTTTTTAATAGAAATAATTTCATCCCAATATATTGAAGAATTAGCTATTGAGATAAGTTCATTTGATTGCAATTCCTGTCCGATTTTATTTACTATACTTCTACGATATCCTTTTTTGACACTATCAAAAGATAATAGTCTAGGAGCAATTTTCAGTTTACTTGATAGCTCGGCAATACTTACATTCTTTTGTCTCATAACCTTTCTAACGAGAGCGAGAATTTCTACGGGAATTGTGTCTTTAGTACCTCTAGCAGGACTATCACTTAGATGCGCTGTATTTTCTATAAGTATAGATAGATCTTTTTTCTTTCTTCCAATCAAATTTTGTCCGGCTGTACTACGGAAATTCAAAATATTTTCTCTTCCTGTTACTACAATTGTATATCCTACTTTATGGCCACCTTTATATTTAAACTTTTTGGTATGCAAATTTGACATTATTCCCAGTCGGAGAAGTATATGTTGCACATCTACAGCTAATTTTATTGAACTGGTTGCATAATATATTTGTTCGTTTTGTATACTTACACACCCATCCCCTTGCCACATTTTTCCAATCAAAGTTGAAAGGGAAGCACTATCAAATTCAAAGGCTGATCTCGGTATAAACTTTTCTGTAGCTTTATGATAAA
>CALRCS010000024.1 GCA_943354625.1 Candidatus Nomurabacteria bacterium
ACACCATTTACCATATCATTCCCATCAAATGTCCAATGACCGACAAGACCTGACCATATGCCAGTTGTAGGTTTTGAGGTCGGAACGGATATACCAAATTTTGCTGTACCGAGATTGTAAAGATTTTTAACCTCAGTAGCAGAAAGTGCGCGGTTATATATTCGAGCTTCATCAAGTTTACCTGCAAAGGGTTCATTATACGCAGTTGAATTTCCTATACGGACTGTGGTATCTTTTGTAAAAGTAGCTGAAAAAGCATTATTTCTAGCCCATTGAACGCCATTTAAGTATGCAACAATCGTGGAGCCACTTCGTGTAAAGGTTAAATGTTGCCACCTATCGTTAACCAAAATCACACCCGAATCAAAATCAACAGATCCTCCATGAACAATACCAAAACTCCCTCCGCCAGCCCATTTCCATATAGTCGGACCATTACCATAATAAGAAAATAACCTTTGATAACCACCTGCGACATTTGATGGATTCACCCACACACTCATTGTCCAATTATTTGAATCAAGGGGTATACTACTACCCATATCTACATAATCATTTGATCCATCAAAATTAAATGACTGGCCAAGTTTACCACTAGTAAAAAAAGTAGAAGAAGCTATATTAAATAAATTCCCTTTATTATTATTTCCACTTTTGTCAGGCACGACTCCATTTGACATCTCTTTATCGTCAAAATTCCACCAACCTAGAAGGCCAGAAGTTAAAGGATTCTTATAGGTAGAAACTCCCGCATTATAAAGTTGTTTAACTTCTGAGGCAGAAAGTGCGCGGTTATATATTCGAGCCTCATCAAGTTTCCCTGCAAAAGTATATGGGGATGCTGCTGACCCCCCCACACGAACAGTCTGAGTCTTAGAAAAAGTAGCAGAAAATGAACTATTTATAGCAGTTTGAACACCATTCAAATAAGCTACTATAGTAGAGCCGGATCGTGTAAAGGTTACATGTTGCCACTTATTATCAACAAGTGTAATATTGGCAGTAAAATCAATACCTCCTAAATGTACAATAGATAGACTACCAGACCCAACTGCTTTTTCTATAGTTGGTCCATCACCATAATAAGAAAAGATGTCTTGATATCCCCCAGCAACAACATTCAATGGATTTACCCAAATACTCATCGTCCAATTATTTGAGTCGAAAGGTGCATTACTACCAGCATCTAAATAATTTTCATTCACATCATCAAAATTCCCTGCCTGACCTATTATACCTGGAACATAGAAAGTCGAGGTAGCAATTGATGGTATTCCGTACAAATTTCCATCATTTCCATTTCTAGAAGCATCTCTTACTACACCATTAATAATATCCTTCCCATCAAAAGTCCACCAACCCACAAGACCAGTATTTAGCGGTAACTTTGGAGAAACATTCATAAAAGATGCTTTCACAGAAGAAAAAGGTATAAGAAAAAATAAACCGATTGATAGAATAATTATTTTATTATAGATTCTTTTTTTATTCATATATTTATCTACCAATATTATAAAGTTGCAATACCTCAGAAGCGGAAAGAATGCGGTTGTAAACACGCAAATCGTCAATTGCACCATTATAAAATCCACCTGAACCGTTATCTGTACCGATTTGATTTACATTGGTGGCCCCGCCACAAGCAGTAGCCGCAGTTAGTGCAATACTAACTCCATCGAAATATAATTTATAACTTGATGCGACTCCTTTACTTACACCATCATATACTAAAACGATATGGTGCCATTTATTTAGCATATTATTAATATAAAGATTTGATGAATCTGTATACATATAATTTTGACCACGAAAACATATGAACATTGCATGACCAACAATATTTGCATTTCCTATTCTCCCAATATTAAATGTAAACTCTGAAACTCCTTTAAATTTAAATATTGACATGTAGTCACTAGAAGTAATAGAAGCGGGTTTTATCCATTCAGAAACAGAAACAGCACCTGCGTCATTTATGATAGCAGCAGAACCTAGGTCAATATAACTACCTGTTCCATTAAACTTTAAAGCTTGCCCCGTTTTTCCACTAACAGGGCTAATTGCTTGCACCATACCATTAAGTGTCCCTGTATTTCCTTTTGTACTTTTATCTTTAGTAGTAGCTGCAATGCTTGAAGTCCAAATCGTATCCTTCCCATCAAAAGTCCAGTAGCCGACGAGGCCTGACCATAAACCTGTAGTTGGTTTGGCAGTTGGAACGGAGACACCGAGTTTTGTTGCACCGAGGTTGTAGAGTTCAGAAACCGTAGTGGTAGAAAGTGCACGGTTGTAAATACGGACGTCGTCGATAACATCCTTCCAAAACAAACTTGCTCCAGCATTTCTTGCGCCAATGGTCCAAACATCAGCAGAATCACTATAATTTGTAGTATTAGTTGGGGTCTTGGTTAAGGTTTTTGAAACACCATCTACATATATTGTCGTATCATTCAAAAGATAGTTAGTTGTGTTTGTAGTTATAGTAGCAACAACATGATGCCATTTTCCGTCTCCATAAGTGGTAGATGTCACAGCAGAAAAAACGGTACCACCTACATTATTTTTTAATATGACGTTTAATACACCTCCTAGAGTAGTAAGTACCCAACCTGCATTCGAATTACCTCCTTCAGAAATAATTGCAGTAGTGCCATTAGTATAAGTCTTAAACCAAGCTGATACCGTAAAAGTTGTATCTGGATATCCAAAAGGTGAAGTATTACCTATAATAAAATCATTCACCCCATCAAAATTCCCGGCCTGCCCCATCTTTCCCGAAACATAAAAGGTGGAGGTGGCAATTCCTGAAGGATTTCCATTATTTCCATTTCCACTCTTATCTATAGCAACACCATTGACCATATCCTTCCCATCAAAAGTCCAGTAGCCGACGAGGCCTGACCATAAACCTGTAGTTGGTTTGGCAGTTGGAACAGAGACACCGAGTTTTGTTGCTCCGAGGTTGTAGAGTTCAGAAACCGTAGTGGTAGAAATAGTTTTATTATATATACGTACATCATCCAATTTAGCATGTAAAAAACCGCCATACGACGCTCTACCAAGACTATATGTATCCGCACTAATCGACCCAGTATACCCTGGTGAGCCTTGCGCAACACCATCAATAAAAAAACTGACAGTTCCACCGTCATAGACTGCAACAATATGATGCCATTTTGTATCGGTAATTTCTCCACCCGTAGCTCTTGAACCATTAATACCAGGTTGGCCAAATTCTACACGATTATCATCCTGGATATAAAGTCCAAATCCCCCACTACTTAAGGTATTGTTCATTATCAATCTCTCCTGATTTATAGATCCAAATCCTCCTGTCCTTTGTACCCATAAAGATATGGACATAGTTGCCATTATCGGAAGTGAAGGAACTGCGACATAATCATCCACCCCATCAAAATTCCCGGCCTGTCCGATCTTTCCTGAAACATAAAAAGTAGATGTGGCAATCCCTGATGGATTTCCATTATTTCCATTTCCACTCCTATCCATTAGAGCACCATTGACATTATCTTTCCCATCCATAGTCCACCAACCAACCAAACCAGAATTTAGACCAGCCCCTGGAAGACCCTTAGCTGTAAGACCAATGAACGAAGCTTGACAAGTATTTGAAAACAAACAAAACACTGAAATAAAAATTACAGTCGTAAAAAGAATTATAAAAAAATTTGATTTGTAACTATGCATTTATTTTTTTAGTACTTTTGGAGCTACGGGTTTGGGAATAGTGGCTGGTGCAGGTGTGGGAGCAGGTGTATTCGTAGGATTTCCCATATTTAACGGTGCTATATCTATTACCTTATTTGCTACTGGGTCATATAAGATAACCTTTCTAGCAGTTGTATAAACTAGAACTTGATCTCCCCTTTTTGCTTTTGCAAAAAAAGGTTGATTCTGAAGCTGTGTTGGATCTGCAACTGTAGCGAGTGTAGGTTCTTCCCCTTCAGGTAAAGTAATAAGTTTTCCAACTTTTGCCACAATATCTTTAACAGATTCAACTTGGACAGTTTCTGACTTGGTCACAACTAGCTTAGATTGTCTATAAAAATAAATAGCCGCTGATATTGACGCTATTGAAATAACCAATAAAATAAATAAAATTATTTTAATTGATTTAGGAATAATTTTCACTGGACTTACTGTCTCATTAGGCATAGCAAACACCTCTTTTGGTGCTTCAGCTGTGATTGGTGAAGTATTTATCGTCGTATCCCTAATTGTATTATTTATTTTTCTTATTGAATCCATATATTTATATTTTATCAAATTATTAATGTCTAATCAATTCATTTTTATATACTTTTTTCTTTTACTTGCCTATCAACTTCATCGTATACAAATTTTGAAATTTTTTGTATTGATTTAGACATTTTAGAAAAATCATCTCCGCGAGTCATTATGCAGATCAAATATGGTTTTTTTGGATAATATACTATTCCGCAGTCATTTAACTCTTTTACTCCACTGTCCAGGATAACTTCACCGAACTTATTTGAAACATCTACACCTCCTGGGATAGAACCTTTTATACCATCTCGAAATTCGGTTTGAGTTAAAAGCGATAAGGCTTTTTCTGATAAATCATCCCTTACATATGATGCATTAAATAATACTCTAAAAAAGCTAGCGTATTGTTTTATGGTCAAAAACTCTTGATCGCTAAAATTCGTCGGGGTATGAATACCAAAAGTACTAAAAATATTAATGAATTTATTTCCATCAATCATTTCATACAGTTTTGCTGTAGCTTTATTATCTGAATATTTTATCATATATTCTATCAATTCCCGTATAGAATATTTTTTACCAATCTCAACCTGATGTGAAGGTTTGAAATTTTGAATTAAACCCAAATCCTCACCATTATAGACAAATTGTTTATCCAGACTTCCCGGTTTCTGTTCTTCAAGTCTAAAATAATAGATCATAATTACTACTTTAAGTAAGCTTGCTGGTCTAAATTTTTCATTTTCATTTATTCCAAACCATGAACCATTGTTTAGATCTCTAAAGTAGACTGATGCAAATGAAATATTATTATCTATTTTTTCTTTATTTATTGCATCGGATACTCTAGAATCAAAAGGACTTATAGCATACTTTGATATATATTCATGACCCATATCACACTGTAATAGAGGATTTATATATTGATAATTTCCATTTTCCCTTATTTCAGTATCTAAACTCAGAAAAGTGTTGTCTGCGTACTCTTTTATTGAATAACCAATCACAATACCTAATATCAAAATACTGAGTGGTAGTAAATATGTCTTTATTATTTGGGATACAGGCATTTTTTATATTTTATGGGGCTACTATGGGACTTCTGATACTACAGGTGCTGGTTCTGGAGTGGGAGGTATAGGTGCAGGTTCGGGTGCGAGTACGGGTTCAGGTGCTGGTGGCGTTGGAGTTGGTGCTGGAGGTACTGGTGACTCCACTGGAACTATTTCTGGTGTACTAGGTGCTACTGGACTTGTCGTTGTAGAAGTTTCTATCACAACTGGAGGTGTTCCAGATGCTACAACTTCTGGTGTAATTATTGGTGCAATTATTTGTACTGGAGGCACTATGATTGTATTTATAACACTTGTAGCTTCAGTAGATGTAGCAGTCTTTGCATTCTTTACAGCAAGGGCAATCCAACTCAATCGTATATCATAAGGTGTTGGTTTGTTTAGAATAATAGTAAATCCTTTTGCACTCTTCTTTGTAATAAATGACTGAATATTACTTGCAAATATTGCTTCTTGTTCTGCCTCATTGTCTGTATCATTGAAAGCAATAGATGCTGTGACGATAGGTTGTTCACTGTATTCTCTATCAAAGACTACATCTACTTTCTTTGCATCTTTTTTGATCAAAACAAACCCAGCGACATCCTGATTGAAATATGGACGACCAATAACATTTACATCTGAATCTAGGTTAATTATATCACTAATTGATGAAATACTATCCACCTTTAATCCACCTTTAAATAGCACAGATCCTATAAATTCAAGACCCCCTTCAGGATTAAATAGTTTTGCAAGGCTTACAGTAGTACTTGCTTCAAGTGCCTTTATTCTTTCATCTAGTGAATTGGTTGTAGATGAAATATCTGTGATTTGCGTATTTAGTAAGTCTAGAACTGGACTCTGTATACTATTTGCTATCAATGTCTCAGCTGTGACTGTACCAGTTACAGTTATAGAATTCTTAAAGTTTGAAGCATTCTTGAATTCTGTTGTTGTTGCAAATGATACGTATTGGTTTAAAGCATTTGCTACTTGAGCATGATTATCGATTTTTGCATTATTACTTACGAACATCAAGACGGTACCGCCAATAGTAGTGCTTGCATATGAATCAAGTGCGATACCAATTACTTTACTATTCAATTTTGCCTTCATAGCAATACCAGGAATTGTTTCTGAAAGTGAAAGAGAATCTCCTACTACAATCTCTCCATTTTCAAGACTTATCTTTACAGGTACTCGTCCAGCAAGAGCGACTGGGTATCTAACACCCGGATCTGTAGATTCATCTGGTCCAGAACCTAGTACTAGTCCAGGAGCTGTAGAAATAACTCCAAGGATTTTTGATTCATTTTCAATTCTTGCAAGAGTGATCACACCTTGTGCAAGAGTACTTACGATTTCTCCAGCTTGTAGAGATTCATTTGATGGATAAAGCTCAGCCACGTCAGACTGACCAGTTGCAAGTACTCTACCACTAATCTGGCCAGATGAAGAAGCTGTACACCATCCGTCAAGGTCTACACAGAGTCCTCCTTTTACTATAGCCATACCAGCTTGAGTCTTTCCATCTCCAACTATTATGTATTGTTTTAAATTGTTTACCACTCCTAGACCCTTACCTGCCTCAAGAAGAGTTGATGTTGAAACAAAGAATCCAACAGTTGATGTTGCTCCTGTACTACTAAATGAGAGATTGAATACTGAGTTTCCACCAACTGATGTTGAAGTAGCAATTGTGTATGAATTCAAAACATTTGTAACGGTAGTTGTAGCGGCAATTGGATAGATAACTGTACCGACTTGTAATGTAAGTGCATCTGTACTACCTGTACCCATATATGCAGAACCTCCTACAACAAACTTCAAACTCGGTGTGGTAGAACTAATTCCTACATAGCCCTTTGTATTTATTGTAAATGCAGAAATGGTACTTGTAGCAAGAGCGTCTGAAGAAGTAGCTATATAAAGATTTCCATTATTTGAAGAGAAAATCCAATGTTTAAGATTTGCTCCTGCACCATTATCCGTAAGGGCGAGTTGTCCTTTCATGGTATTGCTTGCACTAGTAGATGCTATTTGCATCATCCAAACTGGAGTGGTAGTTCCGATTCCTACAGTTCCACCACCATTAAAGATAGCGTCATAATTACGTGTTCCTCCGGTAACAGATGAAACATAAAGTCCAATATTTGATGAACCATTTCCGATCCAATTTCCTTTTGAAATAATATTTAGTCCTGTCTTAATAACATTTGCTGTAGATGATGTTGCCCAGTTAGAAATAGATACGGCATTGTAGTTTGACATAAATCCATTTGTGACTGAAGTAGTTAGTCCAGCATAAACATCAAGCAGAGCCATAGGTGTTGTAGTACCGATACCAATTCCTGTTGAACTAGCTATTATATTTCCTTGACCATCTGCTTTTCCATAAACTGTAAGTAGTGGATTATTATCAAGTGCCGCAGAATAACTCTCTACAGAATTTACAAGAGCTGATGATGTTACATCCATATCGACCCATGTAATAACTCCAGCATCAGTGTCAAAGCTTAGATTTCCCATTTCTGCACTAGCGATAGAAGTAATTCCAGAATAATAATCATAGACCAAGCTTCCATTTCCAACATTCATTCCTCCAGCAAATGTAGATGTAGCAGTCGTAGATGTTGCAGAGAAATATGAAGCCACAACTTCACCAACTACAGAAAGTTTTGCATAAGGTGAGCTAGTCCCTATACCGACATTTCCTGTAGCAGTCCAGATACCAGATCCTCCAAAATATGCAGTTCCTAGAACTGTGAAAGCTGTTGTAGAAGCATATGGGAAAGTGGAGGCAGTATTTCCCAAAACTTCTATATGTCCACCACTGTTAACGATAAGATTACCAGATAGAAGTGTATTGCCTGCTACAGACAAAGTTGCTGATGGTGTAGAAGAACCTATACCAAAATATCCATTTGTATTTATCGTAAGTGCAGACATAGTACTTGTTGAAAGTGCATCTGAAGAAGTAGCGAAATATAGATTTCCATTATTTGAAGAGAGAATCCAATGCTTTAGATTTAGACCTGCACCATAATCTGTAAGGGCGAGTTGTCCTTTCATAGTGTTACTTGCGCTTGTTGAGGCTATTTGTATCATCCAGTTTGGTGTAGTTGTACCAATTCCTACATTACCATCATCACGTACTAAGAAATGAGTTGCACCGTCTAGACCAGTTACATTCAATGCTGAAGATGCTGAGGTGTTACCTGTACCTTGGACAGTTAATCGAGAAAGTGGTGAACTTGTCCCAATCCCCACATTGTTTGCAAAATATGCAATACCCGTAGTTGTAGCCCCACCAGAGATTGTCAGACCTCCTGCTTGTGTACCTGAACCGATAGTTGAAGAAGCTAGAGAGTATATACCTGCAGTGAATCCTATGAGAGTACCTGTAGCATTAGCATTTGCTGTTGCACCCCATGCTCCTGGAGTGAATGGAAAGGCTGTCTGGGCAACAGTTGCATAATCTGTACCAGCTACAGCTGCAATGACAGTTCCTGCTGTTGTTGTCTTTAGGAGAGAACCGGAGACGATAGATGAGATTACAAGATTTGTTGTTGAGGCTGTAGTAGCTGAGAGCATTGTGGTTGAGGCGTATGGGAAAGTGGAGGCAGTAGAAGTAGTTGCAGTGAAATATGCTGATACTGTTTCTCCATTTACAGAGAGCTTGGCATAAGGAGAAGTTGTACCGATTCCGACGTTGCCACCACCAACAGCCATTTTAATATTAGCATTGGTATCATCTCCAATGTTTATACCACTACCTGCAGAAGCATTACCTGAACGTAAATATAATTGACTATTACCCAATCCTGAATCAACAATAAGATTTAATCCACCA
>CALRCS010000025.1 GCA_943354625.1 Candidatus Nomurabacteria bacterium
AGAAACTTAAAGAATATTTACTCTTTTACAATACCAAGAGAGTACACTGCGCTTTCAAGAACAAATTGACCCCACTTGAAGTATTAACTAGATCAGATTACTATATATCTAAATTACCAGCAGAGTGCAGAAATGGGTGGGGTTATTCAACCACTTTACATTTACTTAATTGTGTTATAGTATACGTATATGACAATATTAATATCAAGTATCGTTTTCTTAGTTATAGTTTTATTAATTTTATGTGTTCGTATTATTGATCAAAATACAATTGCCGTTGTTGAATTATTTGGAAAATATAATAGAAGTATGGTAGCGGGTTTTAATATAATTATTCCGTTTTTTGAATCGATTAGAGAGCGAGTGACCTTGAGACAACAAAATTTTGGTTTACAGGGTAACTATCCGTCTAAGGATAAAGTTATTACGACTATTGGCACAAACTTGATTTATGCTGTTGATCACGGTGTAACTGAAGCAAATCTAACTGGTGGCCCAGGTATTAAAAAATACGTATATGAATTACAAGATAGAGAGAAATCTATCGAAGCTAGTATCGAAAATTCACTTCGAACCTATGTTGCTCGTGAGACACATGAAAGTCTTTTAGAGAAAAAAGAGGAGCTAGCTCTACATATTAAAAGTGATCTTGAAAGTCAGTTTAGTGATTGGGGTATGAAAATTAGTAGTTTTCAGATCACCAATGTCACATTTCCTGTAACTATTACCAATGCAATGAGTGAAGTAGTCGCCTCAAAACAATTGATGATGGCTGCATCAAATAAGGGTGAAGCAATAAAAATCCAAGCCGTGAAGGAAGCTGAGGCTGATAAGGAAAGGAAGCGTCTTCAGGGAGAGGGTATCGCTCTAGAAAGAGAAGCTATTGCCGAAGGTCTGAAAAAGAGTATTGAGATTGTAAAGGGTATTACCAAACAAGATGCATCACAAATCATTGCAACCCTTACTCTAACTCAGTATCTTGATACAATTAAAACTATTGGAATATCTCCAAATGCGAAGGTAATTTTTGTTGATACAAATGTTAATAAGACAAAAGACTTGATGTCAACACTTATTGCAAGTAATGAGGTAAATTAATATATATTTGCCTTTTTCAACTACCTCTGCTACTATAGTTCAACATGTTAATAATACGTCTACAAAGAGTAGGAAGAAAGCACGAACCAATATTTCGTCTTGTTTTAACTGATTCAAAAAACAGCGCAAAGAGTGGTAGGTATCTAGAAGTTCTAGGTTCATATGACCCAAGACGAGAAAATAAGGTAGAACAATTTGACCTTGTCAAAATCAAACACCATATGTCAAAAGGTGCAAAGCTTTCAGATACAGTTCATAACTTTCTAGTTTCTAAAAAGGTAATAACAGGAAAAAAGAAGAATGTTCTACCAAAGAAAACTCCAATCAAAAAGGACGCTCCAGTAGAAGCCGTAAAGCCACCAGCAACTCCAGCTCCAGCAACTGTGTAAAACTTTCTTTGGTAATATAAATAGATAAGGTACAATTATCCTGAATACAGATTATAAGATTTAACGAATAATAGAAATGAATTCAAATATAGATCAGCAATTTTTAGACTATGTGGTAAAAGGCTTGGTAGATAATCCAAATGATGTAAAAATAGTAAGGACAGTAGATGAAATGGGCGTTCTTATGACACTAGAAGTGAATGCGGCAGATATGGGAAAAGTTATCGGAAGATCTGGAAATACAGCAAAGGCCATTCGAACACTTTTACGAGTTGTTGGAATGAAAAATAATTCACGAGTAAACCTAAAGATAAATGAACCAGAGGGAAGTATGAAGTCTGTAGCAGGTGCAGCAATGAAGTCAGTAGATGAGGCTATGGCGGATTTGAATATTTGATTTAGTCTGTTTGGTATAGCCAAAATTAAAAAAGTATGGTAATCTATTACCATACTTTTTTATATGAAATACCACATCATTACCCTATTCCCAGACAGCCTCACCTCATATCTGAATGAGTCTATTTTGAAGCGTGCTCAGGAGGAAAAAATAATTGAGATCAAATTCTATAATCCACGAGATTTTACAACTACAAAAAAGAATCCCAGTTACGCTGATCGTAGAGTCGATGATAAACCATATGGTGGTGGACCTGGAATGGTTATTGAAGCTCTGCCAGTTATAAAGGCTATAGAGAAAGCTATTGGTAAAAAATCCTCTAAAAAGAAAGTTAAAACAATATGGTTTACTCCATCCGGAAAACAGTTTGATACAATACAAGCCAAAGACTATGCAGAAAAGTACACTGATATCATTTTCATCTGTGGCCGATACGAAGGCATAGATGCTCGTGTAAAGAAAGCATTTAAGGTTGAGGAGGTGTCTGTTGGTCCATTTGTACTAACTGGTGGGGAACTTCCGGCTATGATTTTGATTGACACTATTTCACGCCAAATAAAGGGAGTGCTTGGTGACCATGCTTCACTTGAAGAAAATCGCATTGCATCACCTGATGTCTATACTCGTCCAGAAGTAGTAGAATATAAGGGTAAGAAATATAGAGTACCAAAGGTACTTCTTTCAGGTAATCATAAGCTTATAGATGAATGGAGAAATAAACAAAATAATAAATAGAGTGAAAGTTGTAATAAAAGGAAATTGGATCATTTTGATAATTATTTCTATACTAGTTTTCTTTCTTTTTATTTTATTTAAATTTTATCAATATAATCATATAGAATTTTCCAAACCTAGTAATACAAATACAGAAGTTTCAAATCTTCAAATACTTATAGTTGGAGATATGATGCTTGATCGTAATGTGCGTAATATTATTGATAAAAAGAGCTTTGATAAATTTTTTATTAATATAAAAAAACTGGTGCAAAGCGTGGATATTGCTGTAGCAAATCTTGAAGGTACATTTACGGTTAACCCGTCTGTAACTACTGATTTAATCAATAAAGATCTAAAATTTACTTTTAATCCAAATCTAGCTCCAGCTCTGGAAGACCTGGGTTTTGATGTTTTGGGACTTGCCAATAACCATTCATATAATTTTGGTAAGGAAGGACTAGAGTCTACGCGTCGATATATAGGCAGTGCCGGCATGCTCTACTATGGTGATCCTTTTAATAAAGACGAAATAAGTACCATTATTATAAAAAATGGTGTAAAAGTCGGTTTTGTCGGTTTTCATGAATTTAATTATACTGATTTTGATAAAGTCTTTTTTGAAGTAGCGAAGTTAAGGAAGGAAGTCGATGTACTTATAGTTTCTCCACATTGGGGAGTAGAATATCAAAAGGAGCCAACTACAAGAATGGTAGAGTGGGCACATCAGTTTATAGATTATGGTGCAGATGCAGTAATTGGCGCACATCCACATATAGTAGGTTCAATAGAGACATATAAAGGTAAGAAAATTTATTATTCCCTTGGTAACTTTGTTTTTGATCAGTATTTTTCAGAAGCGACAATGAATGGACTTGCTGTAAAGATTAGTATTGAGAAATTTGGTGACGATATCGGGTTAAAATACAGAGATATTCCAATTAAAATAGATAGGGAAGGTGTCAGAGAGGGTAAATAGTTGAAATAGATACTTGTCCACACCCACTATCCAATTAATATGGTATATTTATTGTATTATTATTGTCACTTTAAATATTTAAAATATGAAAAATAAAAAGGTAGCTATTGAAATCTCGTTAGTTATTCTGGTTTTATTTATTTTTGCTGTATTTTGTTCAGTATATATAAATTCAAAAAAAATAGATGTGGATCCTATACCTGAGGGTACTGTGACAAAAGAGAGTGTAATAGAAGATATCCCTTCTGCTGATGAATCTGCAGCTGTCGTTATGGCAGCAGAGGCTCTTCGCTCTGCAGAAACATTAAAAATAATGAATAGTATCATGTGGCCAAAGGGTAGTGCAGAAAATGCTTCAACTCAAGATAATACAAATAAATTTATTGACTCTGCTCTTGTAGGAGCTGGTCAACCTTTCAATTTTTATCTTCCAAATAGTGCTTATAATAGATCTCCGAAGCCAGGATGGGTGAAACTTACAAATCTTTCTTCTACAAAGTATTGCGCAAGTCCAATATCTGCTTACGATGCGAAACTTCTTAAGGCTAGATTTGCAATACTTGGAATTGATCTATCATCAGTGTTTAGTGATGCGAGAAAGTATGTTGATTGGGTAGACGATAATAGTGTACCTTCAAGCCCTGGTTTTCGTCTAGATAGATTTATAGCTAGAATACTTTTCTATGAGAAAAACCCTACTCAAGTAAAGGAATACATTCAGGCAACTCCTACTTTTGCATATTGTTTAGATAAAGACTTTGTCTCAAACTATACTGCATATAGAGATAATTACCCTCAATTTATCGATAGAGTAAATAAATTCTATAGATCAATCCCTTCTAGAAGTTCTGTACCTTTTGTACCATTCAAAGTTCGTGACTTTAATGATGGAACTGACCCAATACCTTACCTTTCAACCACAGGCAATAATACATCTTCTTCGGGATCCTCAGACAACTCTGAAGATACTTCTATCTCCAACGCTCCCACCTCTACTTCCTACACAGTATCAGTAGAATACGGACGATTTAAGAGCGATGGAACAAAATACAACTATGTTTCTGTAAACACTGGTAATACAGGCACAAAGTCTATATCTATCTCAGTATTCGAATTCAATGATGTATCTAGTATTTCAGCGAGTGCTGCTATAGAGAAGCTATCATCTCTAGGCTACCGTCCAGCTACTCTAGATGAAATATATGCAGGAAGATCACAGATAGGATACGGAGTACTAGGTCTAGGTACAAACCTCGGTGGAGACTATGGATACCCATATACTTCAAGCAATACAACAACAGGTCTACATAGGATGAACTCACCATTTACTACAGCTGAATTCAGATTTGCTGCAGTGAGGAAATAAGGTGGATTAAATTAAAAATATGCAACCAAGTATTGAAAATAATTTTTTACTAAATATCCCGAAAGAGAAAAAGAGTAAACCACATATTGTTTTACCTTTACTCTTAGTTATTATAATAGCGGGGTATGTTATTGTGTATCAAATAAGTAAGACAAATGATAAAATCCCCACAGAAGTTTTATCAGATAAATCAGATCAACTTTCCAATCAAGAATTATTTGCAATTGCAGAATTGCTGAATAAAAGTAGCTCTAGCAGTCCTCCACCAAAACCAGCTGAACTGAAGAAGGTGGCAGAATATTTGAATAAACAGAGCGAAAAACAGAAACCACTAACTAATGAAGAATTACAGAAGATCGCCGAGACATTAAATAAATAAAAATATGAAAACAAAAATAATACAAAATACAAAAGCAATAATTCTAGGCCTGATCATAACCGTTGGAGTTGGTTATGCAGCTGCAGCAGATTGGACAGCTCCCACTTGTACACCACCAGGATGTAATGCTCCCGCTCCGATAAATGTGAGTATATCAGATCAATATAAAGAGGGAGGATTGGAGGTTGGATACGCAACACTTGGGAATCTAAGTAAGACTGATAATTTAAGTACTAGTGTTAGATTTGCAGTACCAAAAGGTACATCATATTTCGAAAACATACTTTCCTATGCTTCGATTGTTAGTAACTCGCTGAAATTTTTACCTAGAACAGGAATATCTGCTTCAGCTGATTTAGTTAACAGTATTGAAATGTTTAGTGATGGTCAAAGAAAATTATCTTTTTATGATAATGTAGCTCATGAAAATATTTTTAGTGTTGATACTGGAACTATTGTGATAAAAAATGGCAGTCAGGCAGCTAATAAGGTTTTGGCTTCTGACGAAGATGGAAGAGCGAGTTGGAAGTATTTGGATGAAATACCAAAGCCTTGTCCTACTTGTGATACAGTCGGTCCAGGTGGAATACAGCGGGGAAGAATTCCTGTATCTTGTGTTCTTAATGGAAGTACTAAATTGAACTGGGGAGATAGCCAAACGGATCCTATTACTATTACTTTTCCTAAACCCTTTTCTGGTACTCCAAACGTGGTTGTGACTCTTCAATGGGCAGCATGGACAGGGGATGAACCGACCTCAGTTTGGGTAACAGGCATTGGAAGTACAAAATTTGTACTTCATATAAAAACACCAGATGTACCAAAGTCTTGCTCTGGGGAAATGTTTGCCCAATGGATCGCTATAGGTAACTAATTAAAAAAAGAGGTACGTAATTTATATTTTGTAGTTTTTACTATTGCATTAAATTTGCAAAGTTATAAAATGTATTCATGAGTAAGGAAACATATATTACAAAAAAATATTTTGATAAAACCCTCGACGAAAGATTTAAGGTTCAATCAAACGAGATGAGGCAATTTATGATTGACTTGAAGAAAACTGACAAAAGCGAGACTCTAAAGCTAGAAAAACGAGTAATTCGCCTAGAAAAAGCTAAAGCTTGACTTATTTTACCCCATCTGTTAAGCTCCTCTTAACTTCAACGATTGTGTTACTCTTGTATTTTGAAGGATTATTTTAGTATTGCTCTGGCGCATTTGAGTTTTTATTACTAATTAGTTAATCCTAGCTTTTGCTATTTTTGCCTTATATTTTTTATGCATATAACAAAAAAGTATTTTAGTCGTTTCAAAGCACCGCTCACAGAAATGCCGAACCTTGTGGAGTCACAAATAAAGTCATTTGAGGTTTTAATAGAACAAGGTATAGCTGAGGTTTTAAAGGAGTTTTCACCAATAACAGACTATGCTGGAAAAAAGTTCGAGTTTTCTTTTCTTGGTTTTGAACTTACAAAGCCAAAATTTGATGAGCATTTTGCTAAGTCAAATAAGCTTTCATATGAAGGTCAGGTAAAAGTAAAGGTAAAGTTGAAGAATAAGTTGCTTGATTCTACAAAAGAGCAAGAAATGTTTCTTGCTGATTTGCCATTGATGACAGATCACGGTACTTTTATTATAAACGGTATAGAAAGAGTTATTGTTCCTCAATTAGCTCGTTCTTTCGGTATTTTCTTTACAGCAAATGAAGCAAAAGGCAAAACATTTTTTGGAGCAAAGGTAATTCCAGCTCGTGGAGTTTGGATGGAAATGGAAAGTGATTCTGATGGAGTTATATATATACGTATAGATAGAAAGAGAAAATTCCCAATAACGTCTCTTCTTCGAATCCTAGGGGCAAAGACTGATGCAGAGATTCTTGCTCTATTTAAGGATAATGCAAATGCAGTTAAAGCTATTGAGCAAACACTAGCAAAAGATCATGCAAAGACAGTAGATGATGCTTATGTTGAAATACATAAACGACTTCGAGATGGAGATTTGGCTACTGCTGATAATGCAAGAGAGTATATTGGAAATATTTTTAATCCAGAACGATACGATATAAACCGTGTTGGTCGTTTTCGTTTTAATAAAAGATTCTCCAAATCAATGGATGAAAAGGAACTTGAAAGAAGGACCGTAAATGTTGAAGATATTGCAACTATTATTTCTCATATAGTTGAATTGAACAATACTCCTGATGCTATGGAGGACGATATTGATCACCTTGGATCTAGACGTGTTAGATTTGTTGGAGAACTTCTACAACAGAAACTACGTGTTGGTATGACACAAATGAAGAGAAATATTCAGGATAGAATGTCTACAGTTGAGCCAGACGTTACTCTGCCTGTAAATTTCGTATTTCCACGACCTCTACAAGCACGTATTAAGGAATTCTTCACAACAAACCAGTTATCACAGTTTATGGGTCAGGAAAATGCTCTTTCTGAAATTGAAAATCTTAGAAAATTAACGGCACTAGGTCCTGGCGGTTTAACTCGAGAGCGAGCAGGCTTCGAAGTTCGAGACGTTCATCCTTCTCACTATGGAAGAATTTGTCCTATACATACACCAGAAGGTCCAAACATTGGTCTTATTCTTAACCTTGCAACTTATGCCAGAATAAATGATTTTGGAATGATAGAAACTCCATATGCAAAAGTAAAAAATGGAATAGTTACAAAGGAAATTGTTTATCTAAATGCTCTCGAAGAAGAAGGCTTCAGTATTGCACATGCTGCTATTCCTTATGATAAGACCGGAACAATAACATCAAACGAGGTTGAAGTTAGAATAAATGGAAAGCCGGGTCTAGCAAAGGCTAAAGATGTTGACTATATAGATGTATCAACAAACCAAGCATTTTCAATTGCTACTTCTCTTATCCCATTCCTAAACCACGATGATGCAAACCGAGCACTCATGGGTTCAAACATGCAAAAGCAGGCTACTCCTTGTATTGTGACTGAAGCACCTCTAGTCGCAACTGGTATTGAAAAGCAAGCTGTTATTGATACAGGAAGAATCATTTTGGCCCCTGAAGATGGAGAAATCATATATGTAGATGCTAAAAAAGTTATTTTTGAAGGTAAGAAACATGGTAAAAAGGAATACAATTTAGTTCATTTTTCTAGAACAAATGGATTCACTGC
>CALRCS010000026.1 GCA_943354625.1 Candidatus Nomurabacteria bacterium
AATTACAGCTTCCTCATAGGTTTCTCCCAATTCAATACCTCCTCCCGGTGGAGCCCAATATCCTTTTTCGGCCGCATAGACAACGACGAGTTTGGCATTAAAGAAACAAAAAGCATGAACGGCCTGAAGTATTTTACCATCAAGATCTTTTAGTGGATCATCCTCACGATAAATAAGATTGAGTTTCTGATCAGAACGGTTAATATAAGATGATTTGATTTCCATGTGTAATATCTTACTCTGGATGTGCATTAATATCTAGTAAATAAATGTTTTTTACTGCAAAATATCAATATTAATTAAATTTAATCTTATAGATATCCAAACAAATAAAGAGTGTACCATATGACAAAAGGTACGGAAATAATAAAAACTAATAATCCCACAATTGAATTTTTCCAAGAATATCTTTTACCATTTATATCACTATTATCTTTAAGTCTTTTAAGACTTCCTCCAACTAAAAAATAAATAGAAGCTTAGCTTTGACACCCATAACAGGGTGTGCTTATAATTGATTGGCAGCAAATTTCCAAAAAAAGGGATCAAATGAACTTAAAAGAAATGTTATGCATCGAAAGCCAACGTAAACTCAAGATGACTATCCTCCGCCGTAAAGATGGTGAGTGGCATCAGTCAGAAATTGAAAAGCTTACATGTGGGTTGGTGACAAGAGTCAGCAGACACCCACGACACCCACAATTCCTAGTCCTTTTCGGACACCATGAGAAAGGAGCGACACTCGAGATGATAGGTAGTAGTCATACTTACACTGTGATTGAAATCATCGGTACTTATAGCGATGAACTTCCCTTTGTCCCTGAGTTTGATTAGTAACACAGGCCAACAAATGAAGATTCCGAATCCACCCGCACAGAACCCCCCAATGCACCTTGTTGGGTGGTTTTTTTATTTATTCAGAACTTAAATACTTCAGCTTTCCATCATCTCTATCCGTGATACAATTATTATGATGAAAGAAAAAATTTTAAGAGTAAGCTTTATCTTTATTGTTCTCCTCATCGTCATTCTCCTGTTCACCATCGTTGATCACTCAATTCATGGCCTGGAAAAAGCTTGGAGTGTGCCAGACTATTATTTTAGAGACAAAATACCTTTTGGTTTTCTATGGGGATTGGTAGGTTTGCTAGTTGCTAGAAAATTTCAAAGAGTCTCCCTTAAGGCTCTAGCTGTATCAGGTATAATAGCTACCACTCTACAATTTAGGTATTTTATAGAGGGATACCCAATAAATTTTGTTCTTGTATTTATGCTAATCCACTTTATTGTATTATACTTACTGTCATTAGTGATGTTTTTAATATTAAATAAAAATAAATTATGAAAAATTTAATTACTGCCCTCATTGTATTAGTTGTTGTTGGTGTAGGAACTTATTATCTTGTCTTTAACAAAAAACAAGAGGTTACTCCTGCCAATACCAATAATTCATACACACCAGGTATTAGTGTGGACATTAAAAGCTTTGCTTTCAATCCATCAACTCTTACAGTGAAAGTAGGTACAAAAGTCACATGGACAAATAACGATAGCGCCCCCCACACCATCACATCTGATTCTGATAACCTTCTAAATTCAACAACTTTATCTCCTGGTCAATCATACAGTTTTACATTCACCACGCCTGGAACATCTAATTATCACTGTACCATCCACCCATCAATGAAGGGTTCAGTTATAGTTGAAAACTAGGAGTTTATTAATTTAAAATAATAATTTCATCTTATTGACAAGTACACTTCCTACATGTACTATAATCCTCATGCATAATAAGCATTACAGTTTAAATATTAGCCATAACACTATTCAAAAGTGGTCACTTTGCGTTGCCAGTGTCAGTTTTTATACAGATGCGCATAAGCTTATATTTAGCCGTAATATTTCTAACTCGTAAGACATTAATTAATTTATCTTACAATCATTAAAAAGATTTCGGCTGAATGAAAGCCGAAATTTTCATTTAGCACAGTTCTTCGTAATAATCTCTAGAAAAAAACAAACACATAAAGGCTTGATTATGAAATCATTGTTAGCTCGTAGAAACATCGCCCTCTACAAAATTTTCGTTTTATTCAACGAACCTTTGTTTTGGGGTCCAATTCTCATTACTTCACTGCAAAATCTGGGAAAAATGCATCTGTCTGACATATATTTTATGGAATCAGCAGTCATGGTGATCTGTGTTCTATTAAATATTCCATGTGGATCACTCGCTGATACTATTGGACACAAAAAAACATTAATCATTGGTAGAGCATTTTTGTTCAGTAGCACGGTAATGTTCGCAATCATGCACTCACCCACAACAGCTTGGATAGGAAATATCTTGTGGGCAGTCGGATACTCATTCCAATCCGGAGCAGATAAAGCTTTGCTTTACAGTACACTTACATCTGTCGGTTTGGAGGATAAATACAAAAAGATTGAAGGATGTGCAATTGGTCTAAGGTATTTGGTTATTGCCTTCTGTTCTCTTTTTGTTGGATATCTCGCAAGTATTAACATTAGAGTTCCACTCTACTTGTGCATACCGTTCATGCTCATCCCATTGATCACTACATGTTTCCTAACAGAGACATCTACTGACAGAAAAAAGTACAATGCAAAAGATCAACTAAAAGTATTGGTAGATGGGATCAAATACACGATGCAAAACGCTGAGATAAGATGGATCATTGGATTTTGTGCACTCATCATGGGCGCATCAAAAATATGGTTTTTCGCATATAATCCATACTTCGAAAAAGTAGGTATAGACATTAAGTATTATGGCCTTATCTTCTTTCTCTTAAATATCGTTGCATGGGCATTCAGTCATTATGCTCACAGTATTGAGAATTACCTCAAAGAAAGTTCATGCGTAAAAGGTATGATTCTGTGTGTCGGCATTTCTATATTACTCATGGGAGCTCTACCGTTCTGGCCGATGGCATATTTGGTAATTAGTCAAAATGTTGTGCGTGGATTTATGGGACCCTTCGTAGGTGCATTCACAAACCACCATATCAAATCAGAGAGTATACGGGTCACGGTACTATCAGTCCGATCCTCACTTACTGATGCAGTGACCATCATCTCTCTTTCATTGTTCGGGCTAATGGAAAAACCCTTTGGGCTTCTTCCATCGCTTATAATTCTAGGAATTATTGTTCTCACCCTTGGTAAAATCAGTCTCACACGTTATCAGAAATTATTTCCGTAAAACGTTTGAGCATATCGTATCGGCGGCATGGATGAAATCCATGCCGCCTTTTTCTTATGATATAATAATTATTATTAACAGTTAATTTAAAATTTATTTATGAATATGCAAATAGATAAAAATAAAACAGCTTTAACTTTTGGTTTTCTTATAAGTTCTATGCACCTATTTTGGAGTATTTTAGTTGCTTTTGGTTTTGCCCAAATGTTACTGGATTTTGTTCTTAGTATTCACATGCTAAATATTCCCGTAACGGTAGCGACATTTGATTTCTTAAAGGCCCTTGAACTTATACTCATGACCTTTGTAGTTGGTTATATTTTCGGTTGGTTGATGGCTTTCTTTTGGAATAAGTTTTTTAAGTAAAATTTCGTAATAAAAATACACAGAAAAAACCACCGATATGAACCGGTGGTCTCTGAAATGTTTAAGGTCACACTACACACTAACTAACAGTGTAAAAACCTAAATACATCGGCAACTGTGTAGGAATTTCTTCCTGTCATTTTCAATATGGATCTCACGGTTTCAAGATCGGTGCTAGTGGTCAAAGTTGGCGGTTCACCATTATTATCCAAAGTGGTATTGGAGATGAGAACATTGCAAAGACAACCTTTCCCTTTAGTGTCCTCCTCTTTTCCACCCTTTTAAACATAATGCTCCACCGGCTCGGCAGGACAACGATATCCAATGGTTCCATCGGATCTCATATAGGGATAACGAAGAGCTCCTTTATCGCAAACCCGAACTCGTGCGTTATGCACATCTGGCTCCGACGATGTCCCTTTCATTCTAAAAATTTTGAATGGAAAGAATGTCGGAGAATAATCGTGCCTAGTACTGACTTGTTCCTCACCCTTACTTATTATGGCGAGGGCGTTTTTGCGAACTTCTGGGTTCATACCACTTTCATCAGCAAGAGCAAAAGCTGTTCCAACTTGGATTCCGGTACCACCAGCTGAGAGTGCGTCCTCGATCCCTCTTTCTGACGCATATCCCCCACCAACCCAAAACGGTATACCGAGATCTGCTATCCTTTCGAGATCAGGTTCGTCTCTTTCACCATAAACCCGACATCGTACCCCACTACTATCTACCGATGGTGTTCGAGGTGGAGCATTATGTCCAGCAGCCACATTACGTTCAACGACAATACCGTTGATAGAGCTTTTAGGTACTCTCTTCATGAGCACGTCTAAAGCAAGTCTTGATGAAACGATCGGTACGAAATTAGGTATCCTCAAGTCAGAAGGGAGCTTCTTCCCAAAAAAACTTTTTGGATCGAATCTGATCTCGTAGGGTTCGCCATTATAGATAGGTACTGAATAACGTACCTCTCTACCCATGACAATGTCCATTAACATATCTGGTATACCAAATGGAATACCTGCTCCAACAGTGACAGAACCAACTCCCCCAAGCACAGCGCCCATAAGTGCGTATGGAAGTGGACCCCCTTCTCCCACTTTTACCATAAAGTTAGTACAGATTTCGTGCTGATGACCCTCTTTTGCCAACCAAACAAATGCAAAATTTGCACAGATAATGAGGGCAATAGACAACCTGGATGGGTCAAGACTAAACATTGGTACAGCTCGTACAGATAACCCTTCTGGATTACCTAGAGGTATATAAAACGCATCTATGACCATTTCTGCAATAGCAGGATATGGGAAATGTTTAAGTGCCCTACGACAATCTCCACTCGGATCTCCTTGTTGGAGAGTAAGAGCTAAAACTAAGTCCGCCAGAGGACTACTTGTTGTACCGTGCCCACCGAGCATGGCGACAAGCTTTGCAAGGAGATAAGTAGAGATACCAACTGCCATCCCACCCTGACGAAGAGTACCGCGAGGAAACTTTTCTATTTTTGAATCCATAATAAGCCTTTGAAAAAATGTTTAGGTGCTTTCCTTTTATATACTATCACAATATAAGTTTTATGTTTGGTCCAACTCAACTTTGGAAATCAATCTCGAATGGATACATTCCCATTCCGCAAATTCCTTGTAGAATCTTATTTTGTTGACTACCTATATCAATATCTACTGAGCCTGTCTGTGGGAGGTTTTTACTAATATTCATACTTGGTATACGAACAGCTGATGAACAATCAAATGTTCCCCTAGTACTAAATCTAATTATTGTTGGAATACCCGCTTTAGCATAACTCTTTCGAGGACTATAACCACCCCTGGCACTTATTTCAATAATTTGTTTACCATCGACAATACTGACATTATTTTGTTTTACTGCTGAGTTATCATCACCACTATTTTTAGTAATTAAATAAGCTCCTCCGATAAAAGTTATGGCTATAATAATTGATGTAGTAATTGCTCTCATAGATATATTATACTAAAAATTAAAAATGGGTGGTATGACTCCGACCACTGCCAAGCTATTAATAATATTAAATACTGCAAACATAATAACCACCAGTCCTGCTGTCTTGAAAAAGATTCCAGCTTTTGAACTTTTCTGAATACTGAATGAGCTGAAACTCATAAGCGCAAGAACAGGAAATGTTCCTAGAGCAAAAATAAGCATAGTCAGTCCACCATTTAAGAAACTCCCTGTTGAAAGAGTGTACAACTGCATAGACTGAGTGAATCCGCATGGCAAGAAAAATGTAGCAATACCTACAAGTAGTGGAGTGAGTGTATGATTGAGTTTTGACATACCATGAGCATATTTGGCTATAAATTTTGGCATTGATGGTTGAAGTTTTTTTGCCCAATGAAAAGTATCAAGAAGATTGATACCCAAAATTAACATTACAATACCGATAACTAAACCTAGGATAAAGGTGGTCGTGGTGTTTAAAGTAAATACAGATCCTATGGAACCGATAATTCCACCAAGAATAAAAAAAGAAATAATTCTACCAGTATGGAACATGATCTGTGGTCTGATATTGTCACCCTGTTTTGCAAAAGTCGCAGACATTGAAAGTACTAACCCACCAACGACAGCCATACATGTTGAAAGTGATGCAATAATACCAACGATGAATGCTGTACCATAAGTCACATTGCCTGTACTGATAAGACTTATAATTCCCATTTTCTGCAAAGCTATAAAAAACACAATGAAACCCAATGCTATTGGAACTGCAAATTTGAAATCATTCCATTTTGTAGTATGTTTTTGTTTTTCAATAGAAATGGTATACCCATGAGATTTCAGTGGCATACTAAGCTCCTGCGCAATCTGCTCTTGAGTTTTATTTCCAAAATCTCCAATAACATCAACGGAATGATTGTTAAGATTTGATTTGACGTAAGTGATATTTGATAAATCACCAAGCTCACTTTCGATCATGAGTACACATGCATTACAATGCATTCCATGTACATGAAAACTATATTTTTGTGTTTGATTAGTCATAATATTAGCTTTGCATAAGTGTTCCCTTAGCTTTGCATAAGTGTTCCCTTATAATTTTTTAGTCTTAATTCTTAATGAATTTCCTACTACAGATACACTGGACAGAGCCATTGCAAGTCCAGCAAAAACCGGACTAAGTAGCCATCCAAATATTGGATAGAAAACCCCCGCCGCAAGTGGGATACCGATAATATTGTAAATAAAAGCCCAAAAAAGATTTTGTTTTATCCCGCGCATTGTCATCTTTGAGAGCTTTATTGCTTTTACAAGTTTTGAAATATCACCACCAAGAAGCGTAATACCCGCTGATTCTATAGCTACATCAGTTCCTGTACCCATAGCAATACCGACATCGGCTTGAGCAAGAGCTGGGGCATCATTTACACCATCACCAGCCATAGCCACGACTCTACCTTGTGACTGCAAACTTTTTATTTTTTCCAATTTATCCTGTGGTAATACATGCGCCACTACTTCATCGATATCAACGAGAGATGCAATATATCTCGCTGCTTTCTCATCATCACCAGTGAGCATAATCACTTTAATTCCCAACTTATGAAGATTAGCAACTGCTTGTTTTGATTCAACTTTTATCTCATCCGCAACCATAACAAAACCTAAAACTTTTTCTTTTATTGCAAGAATAACAGGTGTCTTTCCTTGAGCGGTGAACTTTTCAATTTTTGAAATATCAAATGAAATACCAAGATCATTAATAAGTTTTACATTTCCTACAAAATACTCCACTCCTTTGATTGATCCTTTTAATCCTTTTCCAGAAATTCCTTCAAAATTTGAAACATCTTCTATGGTTAAGTTTTTCTCTTGAGCGTATTTAACAATAGCGTGGGCAATTGGGTGCTCAGATTTTTTCTCAAGAGAACTAATGATCGAAATCAATTCATCATCTTTAAAATCTGAAAGGTTTTGTATATCTACAAGAGTGGGTTTACCTATAGTAATAGTTCCTGTTTTATCCACAATAACCATATCTACTTTGTGAAGCTTTTCAAGTGTTGCTGCGTCTTTGATCAAAATCCCTTCCCTTGCCCCTTTACCGACTCCAACTATGATAGCTGTGGGTGTAGCAAGTCCCAATGCACATGGACAAGCGATAACGAGAACTCCAACAAAAGAGACAAGTCCAAATGAAAGAGCCTGCGAAAACCCAAGTACACTACTACCTATCAAAAGCCATGATATAAGAGTAATAAAAGCAATAGCTAGAGTAATTGGTACAAATACACTCGAGATCTTATCTGCAAGAGCTTGTATTGGAGCTTTACTTCCTTGAGCTTCCTCAACCATTTTTATGATTTGCGCAAGAAGTGTTTCTGATCCGACTTTAGTTGCTTTGAATGTAAATGACCCTGTAGTATTTATCGTGCCAGATACGACACTGTCACCCGTTTTTTTAGAAACAGGCATCGGCTCACCAGTAACCATTGATTCATCGACAAAAGAAGATCCGAGAGTGACAACTCCATCTACTGGAATCTTTGCTCCTGGTTTTACTATGATAAGGTCGGCATGCTTTACATCATTTATTGAGATTTCTATCTCCTTTCCATCACGAATTACCAGAGCTGTCTTTGCTTGAAGATTTAGTAACTTTTCTATAGCATCTCCAGTTTTTATTTTTGACCTTGCTTCAAGAT
>CALRCS010000027.1 GCA_943354625.1 Candidatus Nomurabacteria bacterium
AAAAAATAAAAAGCACGCTTATATTGCGCACTTTTTTATGGAATATATTTTTTTATATATTCCTATACCATTAACAATGTTTTAACAAACCGATCAGTCCACAATTTCGTCATCAAAAAAATTGAATGGAAGTGGACGAACTTCTTCAAGTACCTTGATTTCATCATTGGAAAGACGTACGACGTGTAGTAAACTTCTTTTCTTCATTTTGTACTCCTCAGTAATAACAGCTCCATATGCAAATCTTATTTTGATCTCTCGTTTATCAAATTCATCGCTAGTAGTTTCTACCCAGACATTACACGGAAAATCTATGAACCGCTGATTGGTGGATATCTCATACCATTTTAAACCCTGTTTAAGTCTGACGAATGGCGGAATACCTTCTATGGTCATGAGTCTGGTTCCAGTGTAATAAACAGATAACAGGTTAATCCAAGAAGAACCATATTGACCGAGCTCATTACAAGCCTTGCATATCTTAGACCAGGGAAGTAAGTACATAGACCACTTTGCGGGAACGACTACAGGAACTACCATTTGACCCTCAATTTTCATATAACCCTTTGTTGAGTTTTGTTATTACCATGTCTCGCCACATAGCGAAACGCCCAAGTGAATATAGCATGTTAATACTGGTCTGGATAGTACTAGATTATGACTGAGTATTATTCATTTTACAAAAAAGCCACGCATTGTTAGTGCGAGGCCTGCGTGATCGATTCCAAGGTTATTTTTTTTGACTCCATTCTTCTCTAAGAAGAGAGTATATTACCAAGTCCACAAAGTGATCATAGAGCCATTCACTTTGTCGAAGTACTCCTTCTTCTTTGAAACCAAGTCTCTGCGTAATCGCTCGGCTTTTGGAATTTTCTACTGCACAGCGAATTACAATACGATTGATATTCAGTTGTTCGAAACTATAGTTCACAAGAGTACGAACACAATCAGTCATGATGCCTTTCCCTTGAAAGTCCTCGGCCAACCAATAGCCAATGGATGTCTTTCTGTCTTTTGTACCGAAGGAACTAAGACCAATTCCACCGATCCACTGACCTTCGTACCAAATTCCAAAATCACATCCTTCTTTTTTTTCGAATTCAACAATATCGTTTTGAATGTATTTCCGAATGTCCTCGACAGTCTTAGTGTCATCTAGCCAAGGTAGCCATTGTTTTAGATAGTATCGGTTTTTGTCTATAACTTGGAAAACTACTTCTGCGTCAGCTTCTACTCGACGTCGCAATTCCAAGCCGTCTCTAACATGAATTATGAAGTTCATCTTTTATACGATAACATTAATAGCTGACTTTGTACAGCAAGCTTCAATCCCTCACTACCCCTACCTAAACAGCCCTACTTCGCCACCTTTGCCGCTTCCTCAAACTGTATAGAGAGTAACTTCGATGCTCCATCTGCACCCATAGTCACACCGTATAGAACACCGGCTCGAGACATAGTCTCACGATTGTGAGTTATTAAAATAAGCTGAGAATATTGTGAGAGATTGGTAATCATATCTCCATACTTTCGAGAATTGGCTTCATCGAGTGCGGCATCGGTTTCATCTAGAATAATAAAAGGTGGAGGATTCACTGAAGTAATAGCAAAAAGAAGAGCAATAGAAGTTAAAGCTCTTTCACCTCCCGAAAGCATCATTAGACCTTTTACTTTTTTACGAGGAAGATTTACGGAAATATCTATACCCTCCTCGCCTTCCTCCTCCACCATATCCTCACTTTCTTCATCTGATAAAGCAGCAGAAAGGTCAGTGTCTGATTTCTTTTTCCTCTTTTTCTCCCTAATCACATTGAGCCCAGCACTTCCACCACCAAACATGAGTGAGAAATAATTCTGAAACTGCGCATTTATTTTCAAAATTCCCTCTTTGAACTCTATATCAATACGCGCATCGAGATCAGCAATAATATCATAAAGATTTTTCTTTGAACCCTCAAGATCACTCAATTCTTTTGCTAAGAAAATATCCCTATCCTCAACTTCTTTATATTCTTTTAAAATATCAAAACTATTTCCTGCACCAGAATCCTCTATACGAATCTTTATTCTCTCAATGTTCTTTTGACGATCGTATTGTAAGGATCGGACTTCCTCTGGAGTGGCAATTTCAGCATAATCAAGTGCCTCTCGTCCTACCATAGAATATGCTTCTTGCATTTCTTTTTTATATGCTTCTTCCTCAATAAAAAGTTTATCTTCACGAGTTCTAATACCATTTAGAATTCCTCTAACTTCATTTTGACGAGCCATTACCCTAAAAACATTTTTCTCGGCATCACGGTTTGAATCTTTTTCTTTTTCAATATTTTCTCGCAAAGTATTGTATTCAAGAATATATGTTCTTTCGTTTATTTCATGATTTTTAAGAGATTGTTCTAGATCGTATTTTTTCTCACGAAGTAAAGCTAGATTTTTTTCTATTTCGGCCAATAGGGTTGAATCTTCTTTTTCTTTATGAGAAAAAATAAAGTTAAAAAGGAGTTCTTTTATCTCTTTGACTGTTTCCAAAATATCTATTTTTTTTGCAACTTCTTCAACGTCCTTCAAGTACACAGTCTTGAACTCATCTCTTGTTTGTTTTTCCTTTTCTTTAGAAATAGAACGGAGTTCTGCAGAGATTTCTCCTTCAATTTTTCCAAGCTCACGCATAAGAGTATCTTTTTCAATACGAACCTTGTGCAGTGAACTTTCAATACCAATTAGCTCATTACTTCGTGCATCACGATTTTTTGAATCCTCTAGGATTTTTCGTGCAATAGCAATCTCATCATCAAGAAGTTTTAACTCAGCAGTCAGAGGATTCTTCTGACTATCGATATATACTTTTTCAGATTTTATATACAATTCCTCGCGTTTTAAATATACTTTATATAAATTTCGGAGCTCCTCACGAAGTTCCACAACTCTCTCTACTTTTTCCACCTGCTTTTTTAAAAATTTAAGATGTGGGGCTATTTCACGGCGAAGAGACTCAACTGACTTCATATTGTCTTCTGTTTTTTCAAGTTTTCTCTGACTCTCAATCTTTTTGTATTGATAGGCTTTTAAACCCAAGGCATCCTCTATCATTTCTCTTCTCTCTATTATATTGGCATTCAAAATACGATCTGCTTCACCTTGAGATATTATGTGATGCCCAGAAACTCCTATATGTGCACTAGAAAGAAGTTCAACAATATCCTTTAGCCTAACACTAGAACCGTTTACAAAATATTCATTTGAATTATCTCTATGAACAACACGCTCAAGAGTTACTTCATCAAAATCAATATTAAATGTTCGCTTTTTATTATCAAAAATAACCTTAACTCCAGCTCGATTTACACGTGCACCTTCCCCACCACCATTAAAAATCAGATCTTCTCCACGCTTTCCTCGCATAGCTTTTATTGACTGTTCACCTAGAACGAAGCGAAAACCTTCAGCCACATTCGACTTTCCAGAACCATTTGGTCCAACAATAGCAGAAATTGGAGAATTAAAATTAAGCTGTGCCTTTTTAGCAAAAGATTTAAAACCCGATATTTCTAGTGACTTTAAATACATGGATATATTTTAGCATAGAGTGTTGACTTCTAGAATAGAATTGATAATATGTATATATAATCCTTGCGAATCATTAGGGAAACCTAAGCAGGTTCGATTCGACACTATAGTTGATGGCAAGAATTTCACAGAACCTCCTTTGGGAGGTTCTGTGTAATTCCAACATGATACTAAAAAAATGTAGATGGCCATTATTTAGTCTTCGTATAATAAATCTAACAGAAATTAAGTTACCAACTTTGTGTTGGATGGCCCAAAAATAGGCAGTGGAATTACCTCTAGTTCTTTTTTCTCCACTACTTAGAGTTTGAACTTTTCCTAGTATATTTGGTACATATTCTAAAAGTTTGAATCTCTTGACAACTTCGCCTTGTGGTCGAGGGATTCCGTCTTTATATACAATATGATCAAAACCATAACGATTAAAATAAATTTTTTCATTATCAAAAGCAGGACATGATATGGGTTTCATTTTTTTATAAGAATCTCTTTTATTTTTAATATACCCTTTCCAGTCTTCTACAAACATTCATTAACCATAACAAACCATGATAAAATCCGTATAAAATTTTGATAAAATATTAATGAAATTTTTATAAAGATTTCAACAGGATATTCATTGACGGTTTAATAAATGTGTCAATAGAATACGTGGAATATTTTTTACACATACCTACCACCCTTTCGCTTCCAATGCCTTTTCCGCCGCCATCTGTTCCGCTTCTTGTTTAGAAAGCCCAGTTCCTATAGCGACTTGAACATCTCCGATAAAAACAGCGAGGGTAAAGAGTTTACTATGATCTGGGCCGGTTTCCTTCATTGTTCTATATGATGGAGTATGACCTGTCATTTCTTGAGCCTTTTCTTGAAAACGACTCTTTGCATCAAGCCATGATTTATCTTTAATTATTTTATCTATATCTATAATATCTATAAGATGTGAAGAGATAAAATCATTAGCGGCATCATATCCCTTATCAAGATATACAGCACCTATTATTGCTTCAATAGTATCTGCATGAATGATTGAACGTGCACGTCCTGTATCCTTTGACTCACCCTTTGATAAAAGTAAATACTTATCCACACCGATATGAAGTGCTACTTTTGAAAGACTATTCGTATTTACAAGCGCAGAACGATATGAAGTTAGATCCCCCTCATTTTTATCAGGGAATTTTTTAAATAGAAAACTCGTAATAACAAGTTCAAGCACAGCATCTCCTAAAAATTCTAGGCGCTCATTGTGTTCAAGCCCTGCCTTTTTATTTTCATTCAGATATGAACGATGCGTACATGCTCGCTTCAGCAAGTTTATATCATTAAATTCTACTTTTATTTCCTCTGAAAGTTGTTTGAAGTCTGGCATAGAAGGTTATTATATTTGTGAACTCAAGATTGTTATCGCTTTTGTAACTACTGGAACTATATCATTATAAAAATTAAGCTCTGAAATATCAGCTAGTCGAAACCACTTTCCATCATCAAGTCCTGGCTTCTCTGCGAGTTTTATATCTACAAAATTTGATTCAGCTAGGAAATAGTGCACTTGTTTTCGAATCTTCCCTAGTTCTGGATCTGAGGCAATGTATTCATTATTTCCCAAATCATCTTTAATCACAACATCAAGCCCCATTTCCTCTTTTACTTTATTAACTGTACCCTCACGAATATCACCTTGTGGAATTTTACCCTTTGATAAAGTCCAATGACCAAAAATGTCATGGACAAAAGCCATATAGATATCCTTGCCGTCTTTTGCATATACAACAGCTCCACCAAGATTTTGTATTGGCATCTCATCGTATGGAATATCTTCTATTCTCTTCTTTTTCTTTGGTGATGAATCCTTACCAGGTTCTCCGAGCTCCTTGTATACAGAACCTAGAACACCGTTAATGAATTTACCACTATTTTCCCCACCAAAACTCTTTGCAAGCTCTATAGCCTCATTTATAGCAACCTTCGCTGGTACTTCCTTACGATCAGAAAAAAGAAGCTCGTAAAGACCGATTCTGAGAACATTTCTATCAACTATAGAAATCTTATTTAGTGGCCAATCAGGTGCAGCCTTTTCTATTATTTTATCCAAATCCTCCCTTTTTGATAGTATGTTTTGAGTCAGCTCTTCTATAAAATGCAAATCTCCCATACCGGGTGCAAACTCCTCTGCAATACGAGAAATTGTTCCTTTTATATTTACTTTATCATAATTCCTGAAATCCCACTCAAAAAGTGTTTGGAGTGCTACGGATCTTGATAAGTGTCTGTTTGCCATATTATTTTTTTGAGGAACTCAATTTATTTTTTATTTTGCTACTTCTGCTTTCTTTTTATTCTTTGCGACTTTCTTTGCTACTACTGCTGTCATATCAACCACCTTTTTCCCTCTGTAGGTCCCGCATTTATCGCACATAGTGTGACGAATATGCATTGCACTGCAATTTGCACACTTGGAAAGTCTGACATCATCTAAAGCGTGATGTGAACGTCTATTGTCGCGGTGCGACCTATTTGCTCTCATTCGGTTTACCATAGTTGTATTACTATAGCATACCTATATATAAATGCAAAAAGATAAGTGGGAAATAGAAAAAGCATGAGGTTTTACTCCCATGCTTTTTCTATTGTTCAAGATATTAAACTCTTGTAACACCTACTGCTGCTGGACCTTTCTCACCATCTACGACTTCGAAAGAAAGAGTATCTCCTTCTCTCAATTCTTCATAAGTAACTCCTCTTAGTTCCTTTGAATGAAAAAATAGATCCTTTGTCTCACCTTCGCGAGTAATGAATCCAAATCCCTTTGGTGTAAGTGTCTTTATTTTACCTGTTGCCATTTGATTTTAAAAAAATTAAATATAACAAATTGTACTAAAGCTATGCTATTGATTGCGAAACTCGACTCTGTTTCCTTTTGTAACACCCATTTAGTATAGCGTATATTGTCAACAAAGCAATGGCTGAACATAAATCAAAACTATTCTAGTGTAGTTGTAGCAAATTCATCTGTCGTAGTAGATACCATCTGAGTCTCGATTTCAGTAGTTGTAGAAACAACAAAATCAGAAGAATCAATAGGTAAAGTAACTGGTTTGTTATTTTTTACAAAACTTTGAATCTTATTTGTTATAAATAAGGCAACTATTAATAAAACAATTGTAAATATAGATTTTTGCATATATCTATATCTTATTACCAAATATATTTATGTCAAATAAATTATCTCTTCTTGGAAGTTTTTAGAGCATTTCTTGCACGCTTTGTTGCAAGACGCTTCTTTGTCTTTCTAGAACGAGACTCTTTTCTTGGTTTACTTGTTCTTGTATGTGTCATGGGGATACTATAGCATACTATTTTGGAAAGGAAAAAGATGTAGTATCCTTTCTAGCTAAATACTAGAACCTTATTATCGAATTCCTGTATCACAGGAAATATTAACATTGTTAATAGTCGGCGTCTGAACACTTAAGATTATAGGAGAACATCGTGGTAATGGATTCCCTCCGATCGCCTGAAATGTATAATTTCCATACGGAAGGATGATAGTAAAACTTCCATCACTCAGACTTTGAGTAGTTTTCAGCGTACCTCCTTTATCATCAAGGACTTTCACTTCTGTCGCATATGGCTTTGGCATACATTTTGGATCTGGTGGAATACGCTCTACAGGACATATTGGAGAAAGCATCACTGTACCACTAACCACTGCATTGATTGGATTTGTAGCACTTGGACAAGCCGCAAATTCACAGAGTGGTCCAGTTCGTCCAACTGCACTACCATCAGGACAGGTCTTGGCTTCCATAGTGCACACTATAGGAGAATTATCCTTTGGTGGTATGTCACCGTTCTTCAGATCCAATTGCCAAAATAGTATAACTGCTACTATTATAGCAATTGTTAAAATTATAATTGAGTTTTTTGGCATGAGTGCATTATACATCAAAAAAATAATTTCTATCAATTCAGAGTCTGTAGATACTGTTCTATTTCTTTATGAGATTTTAATACCACTGTCTTTATTTTATATGGTTCTAGAAAATTCTTGATCTTTGAGGCTTTGGTACTTTCACGCCCAATCATCTCAAAAAAGAATGTAAGATCTCCCCAAAAAGTTAATTCTTTATGCCTTTTTTCACTATTAATAATTCGTCCAGCATGATTGAGAAGTCTTCGCCACAATGGGATATCTAGAAAGATTATAGTGTCAGCTCGCTCAGCAATTTCTGGTTGGATATTAGAATAAAAACCATCTGATACCCATGATTCTTGTTGTATCAATTTAAGTACTTTTTCTTTTACACTAGCATGCACTAGTTCTGGATTTGGAGTGGTACGACTATTTTGCCCACCTCCATTTTCAAGCCAAAAACGGTCAATGTGAATATGAGGAATATGTTTTTTCTCAGCAATCTTATGTGCTAATGTGGACTTTCCACTTCCTGGTAGACCTATAATCGTTAT
>CALRCS010000028.1 GCA_943354625.1 Candidatus Nomurabacteria bacterium
TCGATAATAGTCAGGCCATTTGGTTTTATCCATTTAGAAGCTACTTTAGAAAGAACTTTTGTTGGAGCAATACCAATAGATATTGAGAGATTCAATTCCCTATTTATTTCACTCTTTATACGCTCAGCTATTTCTCTATATGACATCTTTAGAGGACGATCAAGACCAGTAAGATCGCCGAAGCATTCATCTATACTATACTCCTCAACATCATCTATATACCGACGGACGATTTCAAACATCTTAGTTGAGTACTTCGCATAGGATTCATAGTCTCCAGGCAAAATTATGACTTGAGGAAATTGCTTTTTTAAAAGAAAAATTGGCAAACCACGTGTAACTCCTAGAGCTTTGGCTTCATAGGATAAAGCAGAAACGATTCCACGCTCTTCGCCGGTAACAACAGGCAATCCTTTGAGTTTCTGATTTTTTGCTATCTCTACTCCAACAAAAAAAGCATCGCCGTCCATATGAAAAATGACTTTTGATTTCATGTCTATATTATAAGTGAACGTGCGTTCACTGGAAAGAAAATATGTGGATTAAAATTCCCTTATCTTCTTTGAAAAGAGTGGATCATCAGCATACTTTATTGCTCTTTCATTTATTTTATATTTTGCTCGTAACTGCTCTAGGGTTAAAGATGTATCTAGTAAACCAATCTTATACGCCAACTCATCTGAATATGCTGGCAACACTACATCAAGACTGAAAGGAATTTTCTTGGGGGAAATTTCATTTACATGGGCAACGATATTTGTTGTGCAATTACTGGTAAGTGTATTATAAAATTCTGGTTCTACCTCAAGTTTATTGGCACGATTAAGCATAGAGATAAACATTTTTTTAATATTTTCTTTTTTAGTCATAATCGGATATAGAAAGACATCGTCCTTTCTATAGTTTGATCGAAGTTTTATGACATCTTGTTCATCAGCAACTATATAGACAAGTTCATACTGACGAAATAGGCCCTTCAAGACTGAAAAAGCTTCACCTTTCTCCTTACGAATCTCAACAGAAACTGAAACATAGCTTCCATCATTAAAACCAAAAGATATTAGAGTGTGAGCAGTACCAGCTTTTTCTCCAGAAAATGGTTCTATCATATACCAGACAGATTCTATCTTATTTAAATCAAACTCTTTATCATAATACCTAATATCAAAATCAGTAGTACTGCGATACTTTGTATTTCTAATATTTTTAATAGATACAATATCACCTCTAAAGGTTGTATGAGCAACTTTTGATTGGTCAGGAACCCAATCACGATTTACAGAAGGACGAACGATTATAGAAAAAATATAATATCCTATAAAAAACAAAACAATTATCAAAAGAACTGTATATATGAAAATTTTTAAAAGGTGAAAAAGTTTTTTTAGCATTTATTCCATTTTATCTAGAGCCTTATAAAGCATTCCAGTAAGTAATAGAGCAAAAATACCTACAGTAATTAAAAGAGTTGGGTGTGCATAAAAAATATCTATTTGATCTGTTAGTATTTCGAAACCATGAAGAATTGCAGCAACACTAAAAACCACCAAAAATGCAAATAGCAAAGGGTAACGTTTCAAAACAGGCTGTACATGCTTACTGCTCTTATCGTGTATGTTGCGAACTATTTTTTCGACTTTTTGTATGGGATCTGTTGGCATGTTATTTGTTCTTTTTTGGTTTACTCCCTCCTACAACCAATTTTACTACTTCTCGATCAAAATCAGAAATATAATTTTTATCTTGAATTACTCGATATTTTTCATATTCTTCGAGTGCTAGAGCTTCTGCAACCTCATGACTGATTTTTCCATTGTCTTGTAGTATTTGCTCTTCATTAAATTTCAAAAATGAATCAAGTTTTATAACCCAATCCTTCATATACATGATGATTCCTTTTTTTGACTGCATTTCAGCATAATCCAGATACATGGTGACAATTAGACCTATATTTGGTTTTTTATTATCCACTCTGTCATAAATTATCTCAGCAGCAGTTTGACCAGTAATAGCGAAATGAAGTTTATTTTGAACTGTAGCAAAAAATAGCTTTGTAATTTCTTCATTTGGATTGTAGTCAGCACTACATTGTGCATATATATCAGTGACTTTTTGATACATCCGGCGTTCACTGGAACGAATGTTTCTGATTCTAGCAAGTTGTTCTTCAAAATAATCTTGACCAAAAAATCCATATGGATCTTTGAGTCGTTCGTCATCCATGGTAAATCCTTTGATGATGTATTCACGAAGTCTCTCTGTTGCCCAAATACGAAACTGTGTTGCTTGTGAACTATTGACCCGATAGCCCACAGAAAGTATGGCATCCAAATTATAAAATTTTACAGACTGATTTTGTGTTTTTCCTTCTATTGCCCCATGAATAGTGGTATGTTCCAAAATGGAACTAACCACTTTTTCATTTAATTCTCCACTATCAAAAATATTTTTAAAATGCTTAGTAATGGCTGGTCTCTGCACACCAAACAAAAGAGCTATTTTTTCCTGCGTTAGCCATATATTTTCATCTCGTAGAAATATTTCTACTTTCACCTTGCCATTTGCGGTGGTGTAGAGTAAAAACTCTGTAAAACTATTATTTGGAATATGTTTTTGATTCTTTTTTTTCATATTATAATAATTTCTCATTTACATAAAGTTCCAACCTTAAAACTCCTTTCTATCTCCCTCTACCATCACCTCAAAGATAATTCCCTTTTCCTCCAAAATCTTTGCTGTCAGTGTGTGCTGGCTCTCAAATCGTATTGCATCATGTACTGGAAACACTTTTCTCGGATTTAGCATTATTGCATAGTCTATAGCCTCACCTATCTTCATCCAAGGTCCCGAAACTGGCAAAGCTAGCACGTCAACAGGTCTCTTTGGATCTGTATATGAATCTCCTGGATACCATAGCTTCTCATCTATCAAATATCCAATATTTGAAGATGCAGGAATTGATTTATGCATTATTGCATGTTTTTCCCCAATACCAGTTACTTGTATATCACCGAGTAAAATAGCATCAGCATGATTTACCCTAATATGTTTTATATTTTCTTTAATTAAAAGTTCATCAACTGAGCTATTTGAATATACTACAGCATGAGGATTATTTTGAAGTATGGTCTTGAGCGAATCTAAATGATAGTGATCTTGATGTTCGTGGGTAAAAAGAATAAAATCAATATTTGTAAGTTTTGAGCTGGATTCAATAGTAAAACTTCCTGGATCAGTTAGAATCCTTTTTCCTTTTGTCTCTATGAGTAGACAACAATGACCAAGTTTTGTGATTATCATTGCTATATTCTAGCACAAAAATTTATTTCTTCTTCCCTACTTTCTTTATAGCTTTTACAACAGCTTTCGCTATCATTTTATCTTCTATTTTTGTTGGAGCAGTGACTGCTGGTGCAATTGCTACTGTCTCACCTTTATTCATCTTTTCTGCTAGATTTTGAATTGTATTTGTTAGTTTATCAAGTTTAATATTCATTGAGTCAATCTGTTTTCTTAATGATTCATTTATAGCACTATTATCATTTGAAGATTTCGGTGCGGAGTTGTATGAACTTGATGAAGTACTAGATGACTGTGGTCTTGAATCTGATCTTTCATCACGACGAGTTGATCTCTCACCTCCCATAGCAGATCTTCCTGCAAAACAATCCCTACAGTACACAGGCTTCTCGCCAGTTGGGCGGAAAGGTACTTCACAAGGCTTTTGACAACTACTACAGATAGCAGAGTGCATAGTTACAGGTCGTGAGTCTCGGTCACCTCCTCGATCACCACCAGCACCTCCTTTCCAGCCACCACGAAAACCTCCCTTGGAACCTCCTTTAAAGCCACCATTTCTGAAGCTTCCTTTATTACCTCTATCTCCTCCACCTTGTCTGTTGTTTTGTGTATAGTTTTCCATGCGTAGACAATAACATAATTATATAAATTTGTCCATAATGTAATATTGTGGTAGTATGATAGCGCTAGAGGAGGTATAAATGACAATACTAAAAGACAAAAACAGGAGAGGAAGAAAAATGAGACTAAAAACAAGAACTGGAGGACAAATAAAGAAAGGAAAAATTAAATGGCGTCCGGACAGAAGGTGGTAACAATGTAGCTGTGGTTACGAGTGTAACCCAGCTTTTTTTATCAAAATTACAACTAAAAATTAAGTTTGAAGTTTGCCTCAATTCCCTTTTTCATGTAATACTAGATGTAAAGTTTTAAAAAACTTTTTTTAAATTAAATTAAAAATGAAACTACTTATCGTTGAATCACCTGCAAAAGCAAAAACAATTTCCAAATATTTGGATGGTGAATATACCGTAAAAGCTTCTGTCGGACACATACGTGATCTACCAAAGAGTAATAAAAAAGCTATCGATATTGCTGGTGGCTTTATTCCTCATTATGAAATATCTCCAGGAAAAGAAAAAGTTGTATCAGAAATAATGGAATTGGCAAACAATGCTGACGAGGTAATACTAGCAACTGACCCGGATCGTGAAGGAGAGGCTATCGCTTGGCATATTGCTGAAGCTGCACATCTAGTGAAACCAAAGCGCGTAGTCTTCCATGAGATCACAAAGGACGCTGTTATAGAGGCTATGAAGCACCCTAGACAGATAGATGAGAATCTTCGCATGGCTCAGGAGGCTCGTCGTGTACTTGATCGTCTTGTTGGTTATGATCTCTCTGGTCTTATATGGAAAAAGGTGCGTTATGGCCTTTCTGCTGGTCGTGTGCAGTCACCAGCTTTACGTATCATTATGGAACGTGAACGTGAAATCCGTGCTTTTATTTCTCATGCTTTCTGGGTTATCACAGCAGATACAGAAACAAAAGGAAAACCTGCAACTCCTTTGATTTTGACTTGTTCAGAAGAGCCAACTGATTTTAAAGAAGTTGAAAGAATACTAAAACTCGGTAAAGAAAATACATGGACAGTTACATCGGTAGAAGAAAATACAATAAAGCGCTCTCCTCGTGCACCTTTTATTACTTCAACACTTCAGCAAGCAGCTAGTTCACGTCTAGGCTATGCACCTTCACGTACTATGTCAGTTGCTCAGAGACTTTATGAAGCTGGACACATTACATATATGCGTACAGATAGTACAAACCTAAGCCAAGTAGCACTTACCGATATTGCAAAAGTGGTTGAGAAAAAATACGGCAAAGAATATTTACAATTCCGCACTTATGCAAAGAAAAGCAAGAATGCACAGGAAGCCCATGAAGCTATTCGCCCATCACATATTTCTGTAGAAAATGCTGGCTTAAATGAAGAACAAAAAACTTTATATAGATTAATTTGGGAACGCACTGTAGCCTCACAAATGACTGATGCGGAACTTCTTAGAACAAAAATAAATGCAAATATTAAAGGTGAAGGTACTACTGAACAAATTCCTGATTTTTATGCCAATGGTTCCCGTCTCATTTTCCCTGGTTGGCTAAAAGCTGATCCTGAAGCTCGTGGTGAAGATGTAGAACTTCCAAAAATTTCAAAAGATGACATCCTAAATCTAAAAGATATAAGAAGTGAAGAAAAAGCTACGCAACCGCCTGGCAGATATAGTGAAGCGGGACTGATAAAGGAACTTGAGAAAAGAGGTATCGGTAGACCATCAACTTACGCTTCTATTATTCGTACTATTGAGGAAAGAGGTTATGTAGAAAAAGAAAATAAAGCACTTAAACCTACTGATACAGGAGACGTTGTTTCGACTTTCCTTGAGACGAACTTCTTACATTATATAAATGACTCTTTTACTGCTGAAATGGAGGATTCACTAGACGATATAGCAAATGGTGACAAACAATACCTAAAAGTCTTAAAGGATTTCTACATTCCTTTTGCAAAAGAAATTAAAATAATGGAAAAAGAAGCCAAAATCACAAACCTAGGTGATGCAGATCCAAAATACCGTTGTCCAAAATGTGGTTCAGATATGATAATAAAGCTTGGACGCAATGGCAAATTCATTTCTTGCTCAAAATACCCAGACTGTGATGGAGCACTTATGCTTGATGGAACAGAAATTAAAAAAGATGAGCCAATAGGAAATGACCCAGAAACCGGTTTACCTATCTTTGTCCTTAGTGGAAAATACGGACCATATGTTCAGCTTGGCGCATATGAACCAAAAGTTAAAAAAATTCCTGGGGAAAAGAAGGTTCGAAGGAAAAAAGGTGATCCAATTCCAGTCAAAATGCCAAAAGCACCAAAACCTCGTATGTCCTCAATTCCAAAAGGAATGAATCTTGGAAATGTTACAGTAGCAGATGCAGTAAAATACTTAAGTCTGCCAAAAGTCCTTGGTGTCTATCCTCCAACTGGTAAAAATATAACTGCTAACATCGGTCGCTTTGGTCCATACATTGTCCATGATGCAGACTTCCGTTCACTTAAAATAAAAGAAGGAAATGATCCATATACTATTACCCTTGATAAAGCGATTGAGATTCTAAATACTCCGAAAGTAGCTAGGAAAGGTAGGTTTGCAAAAAAGACTAAGTAGAGGTAGAGTGTTTGGGAACAACAAATGATCATGACATATTTTGAACTTATTCGTCGCGGACATCAGCCAAACATAAACGTCCTGTCTGAGAAAGGTAAAGAGGCGTTGAGAAAAATAATCAGATACCTCGTCCCACCAGTCGAGGATCAGACCGGAGAATAATATCGAATTTCATAGAACAGCTACTATCGCGAGATGGTAGCTGTCTCTTTTTTATTAAATTATTTTTTATAGAGTCTAAACTCCAAAATTCTTCATTGAATACAAATCTTCATTATTTTCTTCTTCAACAACTTCTGCTGGAGCACGGTCATCAATAGGTGCTTTACCTACATCACTTTCCATTTTTTCTATTACATCTATAGGGGTACTTTGTGAAATCTGATCAACCCGCGTATCGGCTGGAGCTTCACCTGTTCTCAAAAATCTCTCAAGTAAAGCTTGGATGTCAGCATCGTCAAAGAAATCAATCATAATTCTTCCACCATTTTCCTTTTTCTCTATATAAACTTTTGTACCAAGTGTTTCCTTAAACTTTCTTTCAAGTTCGGCAAGAGCTGGGTCGATGAGAGACTTTTTTCGTACACGGTCCTTTGCAGCATTTCTAGCAAAAGCTTCGGCTTCTCGAACTGTAATTCTTTTAATTATAATTTCCTTAAACAAAACACTTTGCTCTTCCTTTTTATCAGTAAGCATAAGAAGTGGTCGAGTATGACCTTCTGATATCTTCCCTTCCGATAATGCATTTAGAATCTCTTCTGGAAGATCTAGAATACGCATGGTATTTGAAACATACTCACGACTCTTACCTACTTTTTCAGCAATTTGAATATGCTTCATGCCGAATTCGTCATTTAGCCTCTTGAAAGCTCTAGCACGATCAACTGAGTTTATATCCTCACGTTGTAGATTTTCTATAATTGCCAATTCTAACTTGACCTTATCATCTTGCTCACCTGTACGAATAAGGGCAGGTACTTGTTGGAGTCCTGCTATCTTTGAAGCGCGTAAACGTCGCTCACCAGCGATGAGCTCGTATTCAACACCAAGTCCTCCATCTGGCTTCTCATACTCCTTACGAGTGACTGTAAGGGGTTGTAGAATACCATACATACGAATAGACTCAGCAAGATCTTTTAATCTCGCTTCATCAAAGTCCCTTCTTGGTTGAAAAGGGTTTGGTTTTATTTTTTCTACTTCAATAAAAAAAATTGCATTACTAAAAAATGCTGATTCGTTTAA
>CALRCS010000029.1 GCA_943354625.1 Candidatus Nomurabacteria bacterium
ACTAGCCTTTCTATCCCCCGCTTTACTAGACCCTACGCTTCTCTCGTCCCCAGCACCAATTGTCCTAGAAGAAATCTTTTGTCCTTTAATGTCCTTATCCTTTTTTTCTACCACCAAGCCTCCATCAGGAAGATCTGTAGCAAAGAAAGTGTCTGACAGTATATAACCAGGAAGACTAGTATTTTTATCTTCTTTATTTATAAAATTTATCAGAGATTCTATCTCATGAATGACGATACTAGAATTCATATCTGAGATTAAAGAAGATATTAAAGAAATATTTAAAAATGAAATTATCTTTTCTGAAGACAATAAAAATAATCGAAATGCATGTTCCTTTTCGACTGGTACAGAGGTATTGAACATAAGAGCACTTGATACTAGAGAAATACCTTCCTCCCTTATTTCCCATTTTATAGCATCACTGTCCTTTATCAAATCAGTAATTAAGTAGAGGGCAGAAGTTATTTTTTGAGTTTTTTGTATTATGTATTTTTCCATTAACTTTGTCTTTTATTGTCTTTTAGCAAAATCTATGTCCTTTATCTTTTTTTTGAAGAAATGTCTTTATTAAAATCTTATGTCTATTATATAAAAGACATTGTCGTAATGTAAAGGAGATTTTACTGTTATGACATGCTATGAATATAAAAACAATAGTATGATATGATTATTGAATATAATATATTTTTATGGCAAATAAAAAAAGATATAAAGACGATAAAAAATCAGGATTCAAAGATGAAGTCAAGAAGGAAACAATGCAAGCTGTTTTTGCTATTATATTTTTCTTAATAGCACTGCTATTTATGCTGGCCCCTTTTCACCTTGCAGATCCTTTTGGTAAATATGTTTATGAATTCCTAAAGACGTGGTTTGGTATGGGCTATTTTCTTCTTCCAATTTCCTTTATTATGACTTCTATCTCATTTCTAAGAGGTATTGAAGCTGAATTTAAATTATCAAAATTTTTTGGGGTATTACTCTTTTTCCTTTCAGGACTCGGGCTTATGAGGATACTAGCAGATGAAGGTGGTCATGTAGGTAAATGGATAACTTATCCACTGATAAATTTCTTTGGTGTATACGCTACAGCACTTATATTGGTATCTTGTATTAGTATTTCAATCCTAATTACATTTGAGATATATTTTACACTTGAACAAATGATGTTCTGGAAATGGTTCAAACTACCAAAGCCAATTGATGATGAGGGGGACGAGGAGGAAGGTGGTGAAAAATTGATAGATAAAGCAGTAAACGATATTGAGAATAAACTACAAAAAGAACAATTAAGAATTGCTGAACAAAATCAGAATAAGGGTAAGGTTGATAAAATAAATAAAGATGAGGAAGGTGATATAAAGCTTGTTTCTGCATATAGCCTAATACCTTTTGTACCCCCACCGCTTTCACTTCTAGAGAAAGACAAGGGTAAACCAGAAACTGGAGATATAAAAGCAAATGCCAATATAATAAAAAGAACTCTAGCAAATTTTGGGATAGACGTAGAGATGGATGAAATATCTATAGGACCTTCAGTTACTCGATATGCCCTGAAACCAGCTGAGGGTGTGAAATTATCTAAAATAGTAGGACTAAATAATGACCTTGCTCTAGCTCTTGCTGCTCACCCTATTCGTATTGAAGCACCGATTCCTGGTAAGTCCTTAGTGGGAATAGAAATACCAAATACCATAAAAACCACAGTCGGACTTGCGACCCTTTTGGGCTCAGATGAATACCAAGAATCTGATAAACCTCTATTAGTATCACTAGGAAAAGGAATTTCTGGAAAATCCTACTTCGGTAATCTCGCAAAAGCACCTCACATGCTCATTGCTGGAGCGACTGGATCAGGTAAATCTGTAACAATACATGCCATCATAACTTCCCTTCTTTTCCGAAACTCTCCAGAAAATCTAAAATTTATTATGATTGACCCAAAGCGTGTGGAGCTTACCCTTTATAATAAAATTCCTCACCTCCTCACTCCCGTTATTACGGATGCGAAAAAAGCTATACTTGCTCTGAAGTGGGCTGCAAAAGAAATGAGTAGAAGATACGATACACTAGAAAAAAATACCGTTAGAGATATAGATTCTTATCATAAAACTATACTATCTCCCGCTCTAGAAAGACAAAAGAAAAATAAAAGTGAAGTACTACCAGAAAGTATGCCTTATATAGTTATAGTACTAGATGAACTTGCAGATATAATGCAGACTTACCCAAGAGAACTAGAATCAGCTATCGTAAGACTCGCACAGATGAGTAGAGCCGTTGGTATTCATCTTATCCTCTCTACCCAAAGACCAAGTGTAAATGTCATTACTGGTCTAATAAAAGCAAACATTCCTACCCGTATCGCCCTACAAGTATCTGCACAGATAGATTCAAGGACGATTCTAGATACAGGTGGGGCAGAAAAACTTCTAGGAGCTGGAGATATGCTTTATCTCGGAGGTGAAATGTCAAAACCACAAAGACTACAGTCTGCATATATCACAGAAACTGAAGTAAAAAAGGTTGTGAAGTATCTAGCAGATGCATACAAAGATGAAGTTATGGGTGAAATAAACCTTACCGTTCCAGAAGTTGGTAAAGATTCGATATTTGAAGCAGGTTTTGACTCTGATAGTGCTGATGTCGGTGATGAAGATGAATTACTCGGAAATGCGCGCGAAATAGTAATATCAAGTGGAAAAGCATCTACATCGTGGCTTCAAAGAAAGCTTGGAATAGGATATTCACGTGCAGCAAAGCTCATAGACCTTCTGGAGACAAAAGGTATCGTAGGCCCAGCAAATGGCTCAAAAGCTAGAGAAGTATACGGTGTATCTGAATCCACAACAGCTACCCCAATAGAAGAAAATCCAGAAATTCATACTGATATTAATGATAAATAGAGATGGAATTAAAAAAATACTGCAAATTATCTCAATTATAACTCTAGTTTCTATAGTTATAATATATAGTTTTTTCTCTTTTAAGGATTACATATCTGGACCTCAAATCATAATAAACTACCCAATAAATGGCAGTACTATTTCATCTTCAACAGTTATAATAAAAGGACAAGTACTTCATATACAAGACGTCACCATAAATGACAAACCCATACAAATAGACAAACAAGGAAACTTTTTATATACCCTACCCCTATCCCTCGGCTACAATGTCTCCCTTATTTCAGCAAAAGATAAATTCAAAAGAACTATTGAATATAAATTGGAACTTGTCTATAAAAACTAAATAATATTAGTGGTATAATCCTACAAGTACCCACTATTATTACTTAATATTTACAAGAAAATACTTATATGATTAAAAAAATAAAAAATCTAAAAGAAAAAGCTGGAGTAGATACTAATGAAGAAACAAAAAAGGAAGAGGTAAAAAAAGAAATTAAAAGTGTGGACCCTACCCTAAGTATCACTTCCACACTCGATGCAATACGCTCAAAGTTTGGAGATGAATCAATAATGAAGTTGGGAGATAAGCCAAAAGTAAACATAAATGCCATTCCAACAGGTTCAATAGGTCTAGACGCAGCTCTAGGTATAGGTGGAATGCCTCGCGGAAGAATCATAGAAATCTTTGGGCCAGAATCCTCAGGAAAAACCACTCTAGCCCTTCACATCATAGCTGAAGCTCAGAAGCTCGATGGAATCTGCGCATTCATAGATGCTGAACACGCTCTAGATCCAGATTATGCAAAGAGACTAGGTGTAAAGACCGAAGAACTAATAATCTCCCAGCCAGAATCTGGAGAGCAAGCATTGGGAATAGTAGAAAGCCTAGTTCATTCAGGTAAAATGGACGTCATTGTCATAGACTCTGTTGCAGCTCTTACACCAAAAGATGAAATCGAGGGAGATATGGGAGCATATCACGTAGGAAAACAAGCTCGTCTTATGTCCCAAGCTCTCCGCAAACTCACAAGTATTGTAGCAAAATCAAAGACCGTAGTTATATTTATAAACCAGATTCGTATGCAAATCGGTGTAATGTTCGGTAATCCAGAAACAACTCCAGGTGGAAAAGCTCTAAAATTCTATACATCAGTTCGTCTAGATATTCGCCGTATAGCTCAAATCAAAAAAGGCGAAGAAGTTATGGGTGGCCGAGTGCGCGTTAAGGTTGTAAAGAACAAGGTTGCAGCCCCATTTCGCCAAACAGAATTTGATCTTATGTATAATGAAGGAATTTCACAAGAAGGAGAAATAATCGCTCTTGGAGAAAAGATGTCACTAATCTCTAAGTCTGGAACTTCATATTCATATGGTGAAATAAAACTCGGTAGAGGATATGATGCTACTCGCCAATTTCTAAAGGAAAATCCATCAATTCGTGAAGAAATATTGACCAAAATCCGCATTCAGCTTGCAGAAGTAAAATAATTGTGTAAGATAAGATACTATGTCAATGCTAGAATATAATGAAATAGTCGAACGAAAGTATATCGTCTTGGACGGACAACCATATGAAGTTATTACTTCTCACGTTTTCCGTAAGCAACAGAGAAAGCCTGTAAATGCAACGAAGTTAAAAAACCTAATCACAGGTAAGGTTACCGAGTACTCTTTTCATGTGTCTGAGAAGGTTCCAGAAGCTGAGATCGACACTCGAGAGATAAAGTACCTTTATGCAAATAAAGACGAGTATTGGTTCTGTATACCTACTGAGCCTAGTAAGAGATTTAGTTTCAAATTCGACGAGATCGGATCTAGAGTAAAACTTATCAAAACAAATACAATTATCTCTCAACTAATGTTTGGAGATAAAACCACAGGTTTCAAATTCCCCGCTATGGTTGAACTAAAGGTTACCGAAGCTCCACCAAATATTAAAGGTGACAGCGCAACTGGAGGAAATAAAGTTGTTATTGTAGAAACAGGTGCAACAATAGACGCTCCCCTTTTTGTAAATGAAGGAGATATAATCAGAATAAATACCGAGACTGGAGAATACAAAGATAGGGTTGGAAAATAATTAGCAAAAGAAAAAACCGTAAGTACGTTAATACTTACGGTTTTTTCTTTTTACTCCTTCTGTTATCTAGCGACGAATGGTAGAAGACCCATAAAACGAGCTCTCTTTACAGCTACAGCGAGCTGACGCTGACTCTTTGCACAAACTCCTGACTTCTTCCTACTGATCATACGAGCATGAGGATTAAGAAATTTCTTTAGGATTTCTGTATCCTTATAGTCTATATTTCTTATATTATTTTGTGAAAAGTAACATTGTTTATTCATAATTTTGTATTAAGGGTACACTTATAATGGCACATTTAATTAATAATGGTGGTGCAACTAAAATGGTATATCGTCTGGATTTATTTCTTCCTCTGGATAATCAATAGTATCTGCTGGTGGTGCATCCTTTAGCGTAGGATCTTCTGGAATGTTTTTGTTTTGGCTAGATGTGGCACCTGCTCCGGTACTAGGTCCAGTAGATCCTGGACGATTTCCAAACTGTACTCTATCTGCAACTACTTCTGTTCTATACTTTTTTTGTCCATCTGCAGCATCCCATGAGCGTGTCTGCATCCTTCCTTCCACAAGTGCACTTGAGCCCTTTTTAAGGTATTGTCCAGCAGTCTCTGCTTGACGACCAAAAACTACAATATTGTGAAAATCTACCGCTTCCTGTTTTGCTCCATTCTTATCTTTCCAAACACGATTTGTTGCCAAACTGAATGAACAAACCTTTATTCCACTTGGAAGAGCTTTGATTTCTGGATCTCGAGTAAGGTTCCCTATGACAATTGCTTTGTTTAAGTACATATATTTTGCGAATTAACGCATAAATTAAATTTATAATTATGCCTCTTTTACCATAGCGTCAATACTCTTATCCATTTCATCAACCAAAACAGTCGGTACTGGTGTAGATTCTTGTGGCTCAACTTGAATATCTAGAGTGGGTACTGGAGATTTTTTGCCTAAATACGTATTTTCTTTAATTGTATTTATAAGAAGCATACGAAGCATGTTTACATTTTCTTCAAATACTTTCTTTACACTTTCAATCTCCTTTGCTGATAATTCAAATTTAAACCAACCAAAATAACCTTTATCAAACCGATGATTTGTAGGACCAATCTTTTTAACCATAGTATATGCCAAGGTTATAAGTTCTGGTACCTCTTCACCAATAAATTCTGCTCCCTTTTTTGAAAGGATTTCTTTGAGAGTTGCTACCTCTGTAGCTACTTTCTCTTCTGGTATTGATGATACAAGCAAGTATCCTATTTCATATACCTGCATTCTATCCTCTTTAATATTTTTATCCATTTTTTATGCCTTTTCGGCAATAGTGACAGTAATTCGCTCTTTAAAAATCAATTAAATGATTGGCGAAGCATAACCCGTGCGAGTTAGGACTATCACATATTTAGTTGATAATTTGCACGTATTGGCAGATTATCATACTAATAGATAAAATTCAAGAAATATGACGCCATGACTAATGGCATCATAACTCTACCAAACAGCGATAAAATCCGTATAAAATTTTGATAAAATCTTAATGAAATTTTTATTTTGTCTAAAATTAAATATTAAACATCTCCTTAGCATTCTCTACCAACTGTATCCTCACCTTTTCTCTTTCTTCTCCCCTAATCTCTGCAATCTTATTTACAACTTCTATAACATAACTTGGTTCATTTCTTTTACCTCGATATGGTATGGGTGCTACATAGGGCGCATCTGTTTCAGTCATAATCATATTTAATGGGATATTTTTTATCACTTCATCGTAATTTCTTGCAAAAGTAATTACTCCAGTAAAAGATAATTTAAAACCAAGTTTAATAAATTCCTGCGCTTCAGAAAGATTTCCAGCAAAAAAATGAACATTGCCTTTTAATTCAAAATTTATCTTTTTATGTTTTTTTAAAACTTCTAGAGCATCAGTATAAGCATTTTCACCCTTTTTCCCATTTCTTAAATGAAGCATGAGTGGCTTTTTTAATTCATTTGCTATAGTAATTTGCTTTTCAAAAATATCTTGCTGACGAGCTTTATCCTCAGGTAACATATGATAATAATCAAAACCAGTTTCCCCTATTCCTACGACTTTCGGATTTTGGGCTAGTTTTTTATAAAATTCTATATCAAAAACCTCTTTAGCATTATCCGCTGGATGTAGACCTATGATTGCCCATATATCTTTATTTTCTTCTGCCAGTTTTACCGCTTTTAGAGAACTTTCTCTATCTACCCCAACAACTATCATTCCCACTTCTTTTTCTTGAGCACGTGAAATAGCCTCGGAGTAATCAAGATCAAATTCGGGCAGATTTAAATGACAATGGATATCTATGTATTTCATATCTATATAATATCATAATTCTGTGTTGTAACATTAGATTTTAATCAATTTTTCTCAATGGAGATAAAATCTTGATAAAATTTTTATCATTTAAAAATTGTATAAATTTCTTAATCTGTCACAATAATTCTATTCATTTCTTTTGTATGGGGTCGCCGATGGCTCGGAATTTCAGGATTACCACCCGAGATTGCGGGTTCAATCCCCGTCGACTCCATATAAAGGATGTGAACAGGTATTCACACTGACTAACCTCACATACATCCTGCACTCATTAATTGAATGGGCGCAAAATGAAAATACAATCAAAGTATCGAGGAATTAAAGGATTTGTCACAGTATACAATCGTGCTGTAAGGTTCAGGTATATGATTACCGAACAAGCGAAAAG
>CALRCS010000030.1 GCA_943354625.1 Candidatus Nomurabacteria bacterium
AAAAGCTCACCAACTGACAATACTCCGAAATTCGTATATTACAAACCAACTCATATTCTACTATCTGCAGTTTCTTGGGATCATGCAGATCTATACCCAACTGAAGAAAGTTATTTTGATGTATTTAAAAAATTAATTTCAAATATTCCATCAACAGGCCTTATCGTAGCAAATAAAGATCATGCAAAAGTAAAAGAATTAGTAAAGAAAGCAATCTGGTATGGAAAAAGTGATGCAGACTACACGTATAGAAAAGTTGAGCAAACAAAATCAGGCCTAGATTTTATTATTACTCACAAAAATATTGATTATGAAATCCATTCACCGATGATTGGCGCCTTCCAAGCAGAAAACATTACAGGATGTTTTGCAATGGCACACAGTATTGGAATCTCTCCAGAAAAAATAGTTAAAGCTATTTCACAATTTAAAGGACTAAAAAGAAGATTAGAAAAAAGATATGAGAATAATATTACGATTTTTGATGACATAGCACATTCTCCAGAAAAAGCCTCGACTGTACTTGAAAATCTACGAGTAATTTATACAAAAAAAATCATTGCAATTTTTGAACCCAACATCGGTGGCAGGAGCCGAGAATCAATGGCAAAATACGACAATGCGTTCTTTAATGCCGATATGGTCATAATTCCCCGTTTAACCAAGCTAAAGGTGCCTGAGGGCGATATAGAGCGTCCTATGGAGGGTAATGAACTGGCTCTAACTATAGGAAAAACCCATAAAAACGTGGTTTATCTAGAAAATGATGAAATACTGGTAAAAACCCTAATTGACACCACAAAAGAAGGCGATATTATCGTCTTTCTAGGATCTCATGGTTTTCGAGGTATGATAGAAGAAACTGTTAAAAAACTAACAGTTTAGTTACTTCCCTTCATCTACGATCTCAGTATAAACAGTTCCTGCATCTATCTTTTTGATAATTAAAGTAATACCACAATGATTACATTCGATGACCATTCCTTCTTTTATTGATGGATAGCGTAAAAGGTTTATTTGATTTTTGCATTCTGGACAAATTGCTGTATTTTCTTTTTGCATCTTTTAATATTACCTAAAACACGATATTATATCAAGATGATAACGAAGCAAGAAAAATATCCAAAACTAGCAAGTGCATTGGGAATGCATTCTCTTTTTCTTAAAAGAGAGGATCTACATCCGTACGGTTCACACAAGGGCCGATCTATTCCCATCATGATAGATAAATACATAAATGAAGGGATAGTTCATTTTGCTATTTCATCTTCTGGAAATGCTGCTTTGGCTGCAGCTTATTATATAGAAAAATTAAATAGGGATAGAGAGAATAAAATAAAACTTGATATTCTTGTTGGGCAACATATTAGTACAAAAAAGCTTCATAAACTCGAAGAATTCAGAAATGATCATATAAATGTAACTTCTCACGATCGCCCAATCCAAACTCTTTTTAATATCACAAAAGATTTATCAATAAAAGCCCTTAGACAGTCAACTGACGATAATGCACTTCTAGGTTATAGAGAGATTGCAGAAGAACTATTGGAAATAAAAGATTTGGAAGCTGTATTTATTGGTACATCATCTGGAACTACTGCACAAGCAATTGCAGAGACTTTCAGAGAAAAAAAGAATAATAATGGTGGCAAAAATATAGAAATGCACATTATTCAAACATCATCATGTCACCCAATGGCTGATAATTTTATTGATGACCAATCCATAGATGAATTATCAATTGCTGACGCTATAGTTGACCATACAGCTTTAAGAAGAGGAGATTTAACTAGACTAATAAAAGAAAATGGAGGAAATGGCTGGATTGCATCAAATGAACAAATAAAAATCGCACAAGAATTAGTCTCAAAATATGCTGACTTAAATATATCAACAAATAGTGCACTATCCATAGCTGGACTTATGCAAGCTGTTTATACTGGAAAGACATGGGAAGGTTCTGTTGTCTGTATGATTTGCGGAGAGTAAAGATTTAATTTTAATTTTCTATAACCCCCGCACTGCCCTTACAAATCTTTCCCCTCTTTCTTTTCTAGAAATATCCACACCAACAGCATCAAAGGCTGGACTAAAAACTACCCTACCCCCTTTTATTGTAATTTCATTTGCCTTTTTTACTGCATCTTCAAGATTTAAAATCTGAGTAAAATTTACACCTTCTATATTTTCTAATTTTCCTCTAATTCCCAAGCTTCCACTTCCAGGTAGAAGAATGATATTTAATACGTGATCTGGAATCTCTTTTATCATTTCACTATAGTCATATCCTGTATATGCTCCTCCAAGGATTAAAGTAATATTTCTCCCAGAGGATAGGGATTTTATCGCTGATACAGTTGATCTAGGTGTAATAGAATTTGTATCATTATAATATTCTATCCCCGCAACCTTTTTTACAAATTCTACACAACCGTGTAATCCTAGAAAGTTCTGGACTACGTCCTTTACGATGTCAGATGAAATTTTAAATAATTCACTAGTCTGCAAAACCAAAGCCGCATTCTCTTTGTCATGTGAACCTTTTGTCTTTATATTCCAATCTAAAGGTATTGAGCTTGCTCGTGTGCGTAACATTTTTGCTTTCAAAGAAAAACTTTTTTCGAGTTTTATGGCATCAATAACTTCATCCGGAGCTATAATAAAATTATTATAAGTCTGAAAATCAAGAATATCAAAACTTATTTGCGAAGTTATAACTGCAACATGAGGACTTATATGTATTTCATGATAAAAATCCATAAGCCTATCAGGTATCCTAACTAGAACAAGATCTCCCTTTTTTATTTTTTTTAAATGAGTTAATGCACCATGAGAAGAATCTGGATCAATAAAAAATAAGCTCTGATCTTTATTATCAGAAAAAGAAATTTTTAATATGCTATGTATCATAGAAACTACAGTACTTTTTCCATATAGGCCAAGTACACCTATCAAAGTGACTTGTGGTGAGAGTTTAAAAAAGAGTGTCTCGGGGTACTCTATTTGTATTTCTGCTTGTACAGCCTTTTTTAAAAATATGGATTTCTTAGAAATCTCGGATGAAATCAAAATCAAATCAGATTCCAATAAATCATCACCAGATACCTTACCAAAAGTATATTTTTCTAGACCAGCATCTTTTAATTCAAGAAGAAAAGCCTTAAGACGTTTTTCACTTCTCATATCATACAGAGTTATATCGGCCTTGTTACGAAGAAGGAACTTTATATCAGAAACCATTTCTCCGTGTGGTCCAAGACCTATAATAGCAATCTTTCTTTTATTAAAAAATTCTTTATAGTTCACAGATACACATTATACCAAATCACGATCACTATCAACCGATACACCCGATATGAGTTTTTTAACCTTTATTAATTCCTGCAATAAAGCTTGCATCTTCATTGTATCTTCATCATTCGTAATTTCAAATATAGCAAAATTTGAAAGTTTTCTAAGAAAGAGATTGTAGATATCGTTGAAATATTTTTCTAAGACACTGATATCTCCATCGGAAATAATACCATGATCTCTTATGGCGTATATGGCAGATGGGCGATTTACTCCTTCAAAAAATAAGTGGTCATCAGAAAGCACACCATCTAAAGACGGAGAGATTATTGTATATGTTTTCATTTTTTATGATTGAATAAGTTTGATAATTTGTAAACTAATATTGTGCATTAATGCTAATATAAGTACTTTTTGTAATAATCACGTGATCTAATACATTTATTCCAAGTATTTTCCCAGCCTGGATCAACTGCCTTGTGATTTCTATGTCCTGAGCACTTGGAGTAGCTATATTTGATGGATGATTGTGGGCCAAAACTACAGCCGCGGCACTATGTTCTATAGCTGGTCGAAAGACTTCTCGCGGATGAACTATATTTGTATTAATCGTTCCTATAGATATCACTTCATCATGAATAATGCGATTGTGGCTGTTTAGATAAAGACCACGTAAATGCTCTTTTGGTAAATTATGCATATCTTGTAGATATTCATAAACATCCTTTGCTGTTCTTATGATAGCAAAACCAGAATCATTCTTCTCATACAATCTTCTTCCTATCTCTCCGCATGCGATGATCTGACAAGATTTCACTATGGGTACGTTTAATTCTAATGAAAGCTTTTCTGCATCTTTTTCTGCCATAATACTTTTCTCGCCGTATTCGCGAATGATACGAGATGACATTTCTAAAATACCTTCACTCTTTGTTCCGGTATTTAAGACAACAGCCAAAAGTTCTTGCAAAGAAAGTGAGTTTGGACCCTGTTTTATCAACTTTTCTCTAGGTTGACCTTCTACGGGTAAATCATGGACCTTTAAAATATATTCTCGATTACTAGTATCAAGAAAAAGATCAGTATCCATCAAACTATACATTCTCTCAGCTACTCCTTTTGATTTTATTGTATTTTTTATTTTTGCTACCATACATGCATTATACCTATTATTAAAACATACCTGCAAGGGCATATTTCATAAAAATTTTATCAAAATTTCATAACTCTGTGGACAACCTGTGGAATTCTTTTAATTCCACAGAGTTGTGGTCGTATGACCATAACTACGACAACCTGGCTATAAAGTCTCAATAAGCAACATATTTGTCTCTACAGCCTCTCCAAACGGCATACCAGCGACCAAAACAACTTTTTCACCTTCTACTCCAAGTTTATATTTTTTAGCTGTCTTTTTAACCATAGACATGATTCCTTCAACTGTTGAGAATTTTGGAACTACTACTGGATAACATCCAAAAGTCAAAGAGAGCTTCTGTGCTACCCCTGGATCTGATGTCATAGCGACTATTCTCTCTGATGGTCTATATCGAGCAATCATTCTTGCTGTCCTTCCTGACCCTGTCATAGCTACTATAAATCGAGCCTTTATTTCATGACAAGCAATAACTGCTGTTTGAGAAATAATATCTGTTATGCCATGTAGATTATCGTATTGAGTAATATGTTCTGATGTATAAACATCCTTTTCTACTTGTTGAGCGATGCGCGTCATCATCTGTACAGATTCTACAGGAAAATCTCCTAGGGTTGTTTCCTCTGAAAGCATGATAGCATCTGTACCATCAATTATTGCATTTGCAACATCAGAAACCTCTGCGCGTGTCGGTATAGGACTTTTAATCATAGATTCGAGCATTTGAGTTGCTGTAATAACAGGCTTCCCAAGCTCATTACATTTAGATATGATCATCTTTTGTGCCATAGGAACCTCTTCAGCTGGAATCTCAATAGCCAAATCTCCGCGAGCAACCATTATTGCATCAGAAAGATTTATGATTTCATCAATATTCTCTAATGCTTCAGGTGTCTCTATTTTTGCAATAATTCCAGCTTTTGACTTTGCAGCATTTAGCATTTCTCTAAGCTCAGTAATATCTGAAGGTCTTCGTACAAATGAAAGAGCGATAAAGTCTACATTATTCTTTAAACCAAATTCTAAGTCTTTTCTATCTTTTTCTGTAATAGAGCTCATTGAAAGATACGCACCAGGAAGATTTACTCCCCTTTTGCCCTTTATTTCTCCACCAACCAAAACTTTTGTGATCACCTCATTTCCCTTTATTTCAGTAATCTGTAATTTCTTTTTTCCATCATGGATTAAGATAAACCCACCCACCTTAACCTCTTTAGGTAAAAGAGGATAATTCACAAAAACAATATTTTCATTTCCAACAATCTTTTCTGTAGTAAGCGTGAACGCCTGACCCTCTTTCAAAGTAATTAGACCATTTTCAAATTCGCCTATTCTAATCTTTGGCCCACCCAAATCCTGCATTATTGCGACTGTTTTATCTGCATTCTCCAAAACTTTCTTTAGATTATCAATACGTGCTTGGTGTTCTACAAAATCCCCATGTGAAAAATTTAGTCTCATTACATTCATGCCAGCATCAACCAAAGCTGAAAGTTTTTCTATTGACTCTGTTGCGGGTCCTATTGTACACACTATCTTTGTCTTTTTACTGTTGTTCATTTTAAGGTTAATTTATTTAATTAATAGGAAATACTATGTTACTACAAATTCATATCTATTGCAAAAAATAACTATAGTTTAACAGCTCTAGTTCCCTTTTATATATTTATTATTAATTGAAATAGATATATATCCAAGTGCAATAAACATAAAACCAAGAATGACAAGAGAGATCGGCCAACCAATTGAATCAGCAAAATATTTTCCGGTAATGTATGAAACATAAGCAATTAAAGAAATTGTACTTACTACAAGAATACCTCGACTTCTAACATAGATAGACACACCAAATGTACTCATAATAATTATTAAATAGAATAATATCCAAGGAAGTGAATCATAAATTTGGGTAAAACCTGCTCCAAGTAGAAAAGCTGCTCCAAAAAAATTTAGAATCTCTAATAGAACCTTATTCCAACTCTCTTTAAATGATTGTGCCAATAACATGTAACATACACCAATTATCATCGTTAGATATGAATAGACATCACCATTAGCATAAAATGTACCCCCAAGTAATGCCTCAACCAAAGTATAAACAAAAGCTGTAGCATTTATAATAACTAAAAAGGTAAGTCCTGGATGTTTAATCTTATAATTTAAAAATAGATAAAATATAGATATCAAACAAAAGGATATGACAACTGGCCATAGTGAATTGTGTGAAGTGTAATCGTTGGAACTATATCCAAAGGAATTAGAATACTGAAATATTGTCGCAATCTGTATACCCCCAAATCCAAAAAGATAAAGTGGTCTTGTGAGCTTTTTATTCCATGAATTTTCAAATGAATAACCCAAAAGAATATAACAAGCACCTATTACTATAGAAAGATATGCAAAAATGTTTGTATAATTATTAAACAATCCATCTGTAATTGCATTGACTGTTAGATATACAAAGGCTGTGCCATTTGCTATAGCAAAGAAGGTTAAAATAGCGTTTTTATGTATATAAGTTAATAAGAGATAGAAAGCAAATATAATTCCAAAGGTAATAGCGAGTGGCCACACATGATTTTGACTAGTACTCATCTCTGACAGCATAACCATAGCCCCTCCTGGTACCAATAGACCTCCAATAAAATGAAAAATAGTTCCAATACTATGCTCTGGCTTGTTTTTTGACAACAGTGATCCTATAGCAGTAAAGAGTAAGCCTAGACCAAGTGTTATAGAGATTCTTCCCAATGAACCGATATCATTCCAGATTTGATATGAGAAAAGAACAGAACCAATTACTACAATTATGGCTCCCAAAACATATAACATCTTTGTAACAGAAAAATTGGACAGTGCTTTTGCGGTCTGTGTTACTGGTACCTCTGTCTTTACGGCAGTTAAATTGAAACGATTCATCATCTCATCGTAGCCAATCTCCCCTGTAGCAATCTTATTTGAAAGCTCTTGTAATAATTGTTCTTTATTCATAAAAATTTTAAATTAATTTCTACCTGGTAATGTCCAGCCTATAAACTGAAAGTTATTCTGATAATAATATGTGTCACCATTGTTTATAAGATTAATCCTAGATCTACTATTACCCTTTGTAAGATAATATCCGTATGATGATCCCCTTCCGGACATCATTAAGAAATCTCCACCTCCTCTATCATAACGACTTGAAACAGTAATGCCATCTGGTGAAGTGAGAATTTCACTAAG
>CALRCS010000031.1 GCA_943354625.1 Candidatus Nomurabacteria bacterium
ATTCCGACTACCACAACTATTTCGGCTAAAGTAAATCCTTTTTTCATATTATGGTGATAAAATTATCTCTTTTTCTAACCATGCTGAACTCACACTGACATCTGCTATAGATGTGACATATCCACTTTTCGAAACTTCAATATGATAAGTGGCGGTTGGTAAACCAGAAAATACAACTTGTCCAGGAGGTGTACATGAAGATGTAACAGTAAATGAAACATCAGAAATATTTGGTGTTGTAGTTGTACTAACTGAACTCAAGTATATCTTGTAACGTGCGTATCTATCACCATTATGAGCTGTTGATAGTGGTGAATTTGCTGATGTATAGTAAGTTGCCGAAGTTCCATCTGGACCTTTGTATGTCCAAGTAGTTGTTGCAGTTGTGGTAGCATTTGTGGCAAATTGAAAACGAACACTGTTTGTGCCAGAAATCACAGGCTGATCTGTAGGATTCCAAACTAAATTATAGAAATTACTTTCTGACCCAGTATCAATTGTTGAGGACTCCATGGTACCACTTGGATTGTATGAACCAAAAACATTTCTCAACTTTAATTCCCCTGTTGGACTTGAAGTATCGATATTTTCATCATCAACAAAATATTTTGATAAATCAGTATATGCAACTTGCCCACCACCCCCAGACCAATCTGTTTGGTTTATAGAACCACGCCCTGTAGTCTGAGTTTGATTGTATGATGAACTATACGTTACGTGCACAACAGCATTGGTTACTGGTAATTGGGTTACTGCATCTTTAACGGTTATCAAAAGACTTTTGGCATTTTTCGGTACAACGATTAAAGACACATTTTGTGTAGTATTTGGACCTAGACTTATAGAATTTAAGGGATTAATACCGATTATGTCATATGTTCCATCGATACCGGTAACGGTATATGAATCCCATTCCATTGCAGGATTTGAGTAAATTCCTGAACCATTTGTTATTAGATTCTGTGAATATTTTGAAATACCTGTCCCAATATTTTTTAATCCATTTAAAGAAAAATCTATACTTGGAACAACTACACATTCTGGAGTTACACTAGAAAAAGCTAATGTGGATAGTTTATCTATAGAAAAACTAATCTGTGTGAGTTGTTGGATAATTACTGTAGCATGTGGCTTAGTAGGGGTAGTATTTCCAGACGCACCAGGGGTATATGTTCTATCTGTTGAATAGCCTGATTTTGTAACAGTAATCTGGTATGTATTTGCGCCTGGTGGTGCATCCACGACCTGTAATAATCCATCAACATCTGTAACATCATCTATAACAATATTTGGAGTAACGTTTGTATTTACTATATGCACAGAAGCATCAGGAACGACAATTCCATTTGCATCAAAGACCTTTATAAGTAAAGCACCGTTGGTAGAAGCAGTCTCCAGATTCTTTGGGGCAACATTGGTAGTAAGTGAAATCGAAGTAAAATTTTTACATGTTGAACAAGTTACTTCTACCTCAACTCCTTTATTATCTGCTGGAGACAAATCATTTTTTGTGCTACTTCCAATCTGTCCATCAAAAGGCAAATCAATATTTCTAATTGTTGTAGTTACTGTAAATGGTACACCACCACGAGTTAGATTTTGAATATGTGGAATTTTACCATTTGGAATACCTCCTGGAATTCCAACGTCAACGTATGAAAGATTTCTAATTATCTCAAACTGCTCATTTGCCAAATTTAAAGCTAATATTTTATATTGATTTTGATTTATTAAAGTAAAAAGACTGACATAGGCTTGATACGCAGCGGTAGATATAACCAAAAAAACCCCTATACTGACGATAGTTTCAACCAAAGTAAAACCTTTTTTTTTATTTCTTTGCCTATTCATTTTAAATGACATTTACAAGTGAATACATAGGTGAAATCATGGCTACAGCAAAGAACCCAACCGCGGCGCCAATAAATACCATGAGGAATGGTTCTATAACTGTAGACATATCCTTTGTCTTTTGATCAACATCATCTTCATAAAATACAGCAACAGCTAGGAGCATCTCCCCTATTTTCCCAGTCTCTTCTCCAACATTCATCATTTCACCCAAGAACAAAGGGTAAAGTTTTTCATTTTCTGTAAAAATCTTTGAGATTGGATCTCCTTTTTGTATAGCTGCTCCGGCTTTTTCCAAGACAGCCTTGTAGTGAACATTTTGAATAACATCTGCAGTAATTCTTACTGACTCAACAACATCAACTCCTGAATTTAAAAGTGAAGATAAGGTTCGCGCCGTTCTTGCAGAATTTACCTCTTTTACAATATTTCCTATTATTGGAATTTTTAAAATAGCAAAATCAATCACACTTCTTCCTTTTACTGTTTTTGAAATCATAATAAAACCTCCAACAATTACACATAATGCAGATAATACCAACAAACCATGATCTCGAAACATGGTGCTAATAAAAAGTATAAATCTAGTAGATGCGGGTAAATTTACATTTAGTTCTGTAAAAGTCTTCATGAGGGTTGGAACGATATAAGTAAGCATTAGCGTAGCAACAATAGCCATAGCCAACATAATGATACTGGGATACATCATGGCACCTCGCACCCTTCTCTGAAGCGCATAGGATTTGTCCATCTGCATACCAACTATACGCAAAGATTCGGAAAGTGAACCGCTTTGCTCACCAGCTGAAACCATAGATATAAAAAGGGATGAAAAAATATTTTTATATGAGGCCATAGCCTGACTCAAAGTCTTTCCTTCGCTTATGTCCTTCTGAAGTGAGGTTAGGACTTTTTTTAATTCTTTATTCTTTGTTTGTCTTTCCATTACATTTAAAGCACGTGACATGGCTAACCCAGCAGTGATCATTGAACCTAGATTTCTAGCAAAATTTATCTTTTCTTGTGTCTTTATTGAATGGATGAAAGGTAATGAAATAGAAATATTTCTTATTGAAAAACCTTTTCCTGATTTTTCTTTAACATCAATTACTTCATCACCTGATTCTTTTAATATTTTATATAATTCATAACGATCCTTGACGTCTTTTTCGCCTTTGTAGATTTCTCCTGAAGTTTTTTTTGCTTTAAATGTGAAGTGTGACATAAATATTTATTTTATCGAAAATCATTCAGAAATTACACGTAGAACTTCTTCTATAGTTGTATTACCTTGAACTGCTTTAAATATACCATCTTCAAGCATAGTACTCATCCCCTCTTTTTTTGCTTGATCCTCTATTTCCTTATTTGTTGAACCTTTCATTATCAACTCTTTTATACCTTGAGTTACTTTTAATACTTCATGAATACCGATTCGGCTCTTATAGCCATCATCATCCTTTGATGGTACAGGTTTATAGAATGGAATCTTGTCCCAAGTTTCATTATCCTTAACTATCTTTTCTTCTTTTAAGGTTTTTAGAACCCTATCTAGATCAACGGTCTTTCCCAAAACAGCAAATTCGTCTTTTGATAGAAAATATTTTTCCTTTTTATCGGAAAGCCTACGCACGAGTCTCTGGGCAATAATGATATTTATAGTTGAAACAAGCAGAAAGGGCTCTATCTTCATATCCAGAAGCCTAGGAATGGCGCCTGCGGAGCTATTTGTGTGAAGTGTGGAAAGTACAAGGTGACCTGTAAGGGAAGCGTTTACAGCGAGTGAGGCTGTTTCATTATCTCGAATCTCTCCAACCATAATGATGTCTGGATCCTGACGCACAAGAGTTCGCAAACCGCTTGAAAAAGTAAAACCAATCTCAGGTTTTACCTGGCTTTGATTTATTCTTTTCATCTGATACTCCACTGGATCCTCAATAGTTGAAATATTTACATCTGGTTGATTCAAGATATCGAGGATTGTATATAGAGTAGTAGTTTTTCCTGAACCTGTAGGGCCTGTGGTAAGTATCATTCCTGTTGTAAGCTTTGTTGCATTATGTATTCTCTCAAGCCCTTCCCCATGGAAACATAGATACTCCAGTGTGAATCCAGATACATTTTCTCGTAGAAGTCGCATAACTGTTTTTTCACCATAATATGTAGGAAGTATTGATACTCGAAAACTTACTTTTTCAGTATTCATCTCTATTTTGAAGCGACCGTCTTGTGGTAAACGCTTTTCGTCTAGTTTAAGATTTGCAAGAACTTTTATACGAGCAGTGATAGATGACTCTGCATTTTTTGGAAGAACCATGGCATCACGGAGTAAACCGTCTATTCTATAGCGAACAAGTAATTGATCGTCCATAGGCTCTATGTGAATATCAGAAGCGTCTTGAAGAATCGCATGTTTCAGTAAGGTATCAACAATACGAACTACAGGTAAATCCTCGGCTATTTTCTTCAAATCAGCTTCGGTAGCAGGCTCTCCTGACTCTTCTGCTATAGTCTTTAGGGTAGCAGACTCCTTTTGGATAATATCTCCGAACTCTGCTTTTAAACTCTTTTGGTATTGGACAATAACACTCTTTATAGACTCAACATCAGTAAGTCTTGGTAGGATCTTTAGATTTACTTTCTTTTTAATAAAATCAATAGCCGAAAGATCGTCAACATCTAGCATAGCCACATCAAGTGTATTTTCATCTTTTTTAAAAGCTACGATATTGTGTGTACGAGCTACTGGCTCGGGTATAAGTGATAGGGTTTCAAATGGAATCTTTTTATTCTTTAAATCTACGAAAGGAATACCTAGAACGTAAGCTTCCATTCTTCGTAAATTATCTTCTGTAATCTTTCCTTGATTGACAAGTATTTCACCTATTCGCACCCCTTTTTTATCCGCCTCTTTTTGGGCACTCTCAAGATCAACCTTTGATACTAGATTTGAGTCAATAATAAACTTATTCAACTGTGAATCATCGACGAGCATTGGGTAAATTATAGCATAGGTTGACAGCTATCCAAATATAAGTAATATCTTATACTGAATATAGATTTTACTTAGAAACCATTACAAACGAAAGGTTTTAACATTATGAGTATAGAAGAGTTCCTTGCAAAATTTAAATTTGATCAACCAAAATCTGGTTATGTTGGTGTTGAACGAGAACAATTTGTTATTGATCCTACATCTCGGCAGATTATTCCTTCAGCACAAAGATATCTTGAACATATTGAAAAACATCCAGAACTCATCAATAGGGAGAAAATCGGTTTTGGTTACGAACTATCAGCCTGCCAGATCGAGTCGAGGATTGGACCGTGCTTACTTAAGGACATTAAATCTCAACTTATCGAGTGTGAAGCTGTGTTGGAAAAATTTGACCATCAGCTTAAATACTCTCGTTCTGATTGTGAGGTTGCACCCGAAAATATGCCACTTGATATTTACCCAGATCCAACAGGTAGGTATCAAAAAATTACAAAAAGTATGCCAGAGGAAATACTAATGTCAGCATGTAGGGTTGCTGGTACTCATGTTCATATTGGCATGTTAGATATGAACATGGCAATCTATTGCTACAATAAAGTAATTGAGCATACTGAGAATTTAATGAAATTAGGTGATAATTCAAACGGCGAGAGGATGCGGTTATACAAAATAATGGCACCGCGCTATAGTCCAAAGTCCATTTCTTCAGTGGAAGATCTATTTAATCAAGCAAAAGATCATGGTTTTGCTGAAAATCCCCGATCATGCTGGACCATGATACGCATATCTATTCACGGCACGATAGAATTTCGGATGTTTGGAGCAACAAATTCTATTGATCAAATTACCAATTGGGTATCGCATTGTCATAAACTTTGTTTTGACTAATGATCCTTAGTGGGGAGATTTTCTCCCCACTTTTTGTTATCATTATGTAGTTAATGAAAAAAATACTTCTCAATATTCTTACGCATGGTGACGAATGCATCGGTAAAAAAGTTGCTGATGAGATTTTACGTATGTACCCAAATATTATTGGAGAAGGATTAGATATACAGATTGCAAATGAAAGAGCGTACGGGGAGAAAAAAAGATACATTGACCATGATTTAAATAGGGTCTTTCCTGGAAATCCTATGGGTTCGTATGAGGAAAAGCTAGCAAATCAACTTAAACAAAATATATCTACTTACAAACTTGTTATTGATGTGCACTCTACAGAAAGTGGCTCCGGTGATATGGTCATAGTAACCAAGTTTGACGAATCAACAAAAAATATATTAGCGGTTTTGGAACCCAAATATGTACTTTTTATGAATATACAACCAGATAGATCTCTAATATCTTCAGCGCGTATTGGTTTGGCTTTTGAAATGGGAAGTGAGAATGATGAAAAAACATTTATAAAAACTATGATTGGTGTTAAAAGATTATTATCATATTTCAAACTTATCACACCACAAGATTCATTTGGATTTTTTACAAAATATTTTGAGGTTTTTGCTCAAATAACAAAACCTTCTGGCGCTCATTTGAAAAATCACATAGAAAACTTTTTGCTTATTAAAAAAGGTGAAGTCTTTGCAGAAAAGGTTGACAGCTCTGGCATCACCGCTGAATTTGATTTTTATCCTGTAATTTTTGGTAGCACAAATTACGAAACTATATTTGGATTCGCTGCTCGGCCTTTAGACCCTTGACTTTAAAAATTAATTTTGTTAGAAATAGTATAGATTGATTACCGGTGGGTGCGTTAGTTAGTGGTAAACTAGGGATCTCCAAAATCTCAACCGTGAGTTCGATTCTCACCGCACCTGCCAATTTCAACTCTCATTTTGGGAGTTTTTTTATTAAATATTAAAAAAGCCGTACCTAAAAAAGTACAGCTTTGTGTTGTTTATTATAGAAATCAAACATGCATAATCCCAAGTTTCTCCCTAACTTCCATGAGAGTAGGTTGTATGATTTCACGAGCTTTCATAGCACCAAAATGAAGAACTTCCTTAACATACTTTTGTTTTTTTAAGAGATCCAGTCTACGCTCTTGAAATGGCTGAATTAGTTCATGGATACTTTTAGCAAGCTCAAGCTTACATTCTCTGCAACCCCTAACTCCAGATCGGCACTCTGTATTTACCTTATTAAGTAATCCTTGATCATTCTCATAGAGGATCTTATAAACTGGGTATACAGAAACACAATTATCAGGAATGCCAGAATCAGTTCTAATCTTACGACCTTTGTCAGTAATCCCTAAACGAAGATACTTATCAGAAATGATTTCGAGCGAATCTCTGAGAGATACGCTTGAGTCTTCATCTGACTTCCCCATCTTCCCCCCAGTTAGACTTGGAACTTTAAGATGCTGTTTACCAATTCTAGGTATTACGAATGTCGTACCGAATTGTCTATTAAATTTTTCAGCAAGCTCTCGAGCTAATTCAACATTTGGAATCTGATCAGAGCCAACTGGAACGACAGTAGCTCTTGGACCTAGGATGTCAGCAGCCATAAGTATTGGGTAGAATAGATGACCCATTTTCATAGATTCACCACTTCTAACCAAGTCTTTTACAGTCGGTAAATC
>CALRCS010000032.1 GCA_943354625.1 Candidatus Nomurabacteria bacterium
AATGCTACCACAACTGCAACAACTACTTGGACATACAAAGGTCCAGATGGAACTTCGGCAACTTACTATACATCAGCAAATTCACCACTATCAACAGCTCATAATGGTGATAGATATGCACGTTATAAGATATACTTAAGTTCAGTTAGCACAACCACCACACCAAATATCTCCGACGTTTCATTTACTGTTACATCTTCATGTACACCACCAGGGCAGGTTGTATTTTCTGGTCTTCCTACTGCTACTTACCATGTTGAAGTTTCAAAAAGTGGATATGCTACATCCATAGCAGATGTCAGTGTGAGTTCAGCATGGTTAGAAAAAGAAATAATTTTATCACCATAATATGAAAAAAGGATTTACTTTAGCCGAAATAGTTGTGGTAGTCGGAATATTCGGCTTAATAGTCGTTGCTATTAGTTCCTTCCAGAGAAATGTATTTGTATATAATAAATATTCACAAGATTCACTTTCTAGTGCGCAAGATGCTAGAAATATTTTACGAGTAATAATAAAAGAATTACGTTCTGCTTCTCCTGGAAATGATGGATCATTTGCTATTATTACAGCCGCTACGAATACTATAGCTTTTTACAGTGATACTGATGGAGATGCATTAAAAGAGAAAATTAGATATTATATTTCTACCACTACCTTGAAAAAAGGCTCAATTAAACCAACTGGGAATCCACTTACCTATAATTCAGCGAATGAAATCTTTAGTTATTTGGCTTATGATGTAAAAAATGCTACCAGTAGTCCACTTTTTGAATATTTTGATTCTAGTTATGCAGGAACGACCACACCTTTAACACAGCCTGTAACGGTAACGAATATTCATTTAGTTAAAGTAAATTTAATGATAGACGCAGATCCCAATAGGTCACCAATAATAAGAACATATACGTCGCAGGTTAATCTTAGGAATCTTAAAGATAATTTATAAAATATTATGAATAAAAATATTAAATCTACAAGGAAGTATTCTTACGGTTTTATTTTAATAAATGTTTTAGTTTTCGGCGTCATCGCTATTATTGTAACCTCAGCTCTGGTAAATTGGGGAGCGACGATGTTAAAGAGTACTAGACAACTTACATCTAAAGAACAAGCATTACAGATTGCTGAGGCAGGAATTGATTATTATCGTTGGCATCTGGCTCATGCATCAAATGATTATAAGGACGGTAATGCCACGACAACAAATGGTCCATTTGTTCACAATTTTGAAGATAAAGATGGCAATATAATAGGGCAATATGCTTTAACTATTACTCCACCTATTACTGGATCAACTTTAATTAAAATAATATCAAAAGGAACAGTAGTATCAGATTCGACTGTTTCTAGAACGATACAGGTTTCTCTGGCTATTCCATCTTTTGCAAAATATGCTGTAGTTGCAAACGATATTATGAATTTTGGAGCAGGAACTGAAGTTTTTGGTCCTATCCATTCAAATGGAGGTATACATTTTGATGGGCTTGCCCATAATGTTATAACTAGTGCTTTAACTAAATATATTGATACAGACCAGAGTTCTTCTTGGTATCAGTTTGGTGTATATACGTCATTGAATCCAAGTGAATTAAATAACGATTCTACACCACCATCTGTAGTTCCTAGTCGCCCAGATGTGTTTTTGGCAGGAAGGCAATTTCCTGTTGCTGTAGTGGATTTCACTGGGATTACAACTGATTTATCATCTATGAAAGCAAATGCAATTTCTGGAGGAAAATATTTTGCAGGTTCTGGTGCACAAGGATATCATATTATTTTAAGAACAAACGATACTTTTGATATCTATAAGGTGAATTCACTGAAATCTGCTCCAAATAATTGTTCAAATTCTCAAAGTGAAACAGGCTGGGGAACATGGAGTATAAATACTACTGGAGGCGCCCAGACATTTATAGCTAATTATCCAATACCAGCTAATGGAATTATTTTTGTGGAAGATCATGTTTGGGTTGATGGTCAGATAAATTCAGCTAGAGTGACTATAGCCGCAGGTAAATTTCCAGATAGTTCAAGTACTTGGAAATATATTATAGTAAATGATAATCTTATTTATACAAACTATGATGGTCAAGACACTATTGCGCTTATAGCTCAGGGCAATGTAATAACTGGTTTATATAATGATCCAAATGCTGATGGAAATCTAAGAATAGATGCGGCTTTAATGGCTCAAAATGATCATGCGGGAAGGTATTATTATTCAAGTTCATGCGGATCTACATATAAGGAAAATACATTAACTTTATTTGGTATGATTGGAACAAATAAAAGATATGGATTTGCATGGGGGAATAGCAGTAGTATAACCTCAGGATTTCAAACAAGATCAATTATATACGACAGTAATCTTTTATATGCTCCACCACCAAGTTTTCCTTTAACATCCAATCAATATTCTACATTATCATGGCAGGAGCTAAAATAAGTGATATAATAATCAAATGAAAAAAAGGATGATTGTGGGAAATTGGAAAATGAACCCGATAACGCTTGAAGAAGCAAAAAGACTTTTTAAATCAATAAAACGAGTAGCCGAGAAATTAAAATCAGTAACTGTTGTAGTTTGCCCTCCGTATATTTATATTCCAGCTTTATTGAATACTAGATCCGAGTTTCAGATTTCTATAGGCGCTCAAGATATATATTTTGAAGGTCAAGGATCTTTTACTGGGGAGGTTAGTGCACTTATGTTAAAGGATTTGGGAGTAGGGTATGTAATAATCGGTCATTCAGAGAGAAGAGAGATGGGGGAGACGGATGAGTCTGTAGCAAAAAAAGTACAAGCATTGTTTGAGCTCGGTATGTGTCCTATTTTGTGTATAGGCGAAAAAATCAGAGATGATAGCGGATCCCATCTAGAGTTTCTAAAAAATCAAATAAAAAATTCTCTAAATAAAGTTTCAAAAAAGCATATTGGTAAATTAATAATTGCTTATGAACCTGTTTGGGCTATTGGTGCAAAGAAAGCTATGGAACCAGAGAATATATACGAAATGTCTATTTTTATAAGAAAAGTTCTTGTTGATATGTATGGATATGATGAAGCTGTATCAACCCCAGTTTTGTATGGAGGAGCTGTGAACTTTAGAAATGCCACTGAAATATTTAGTAAAGGCCAAATAGACGGGTTGCTTGTCGGAAGAGAGAGTGTAAATTCTACTGGTTTTGCGGAACTATTAAAAGCTGTTGATGTGTCTTAATTTTAAAATATGAAAAATATAAAAGATGTAGAAAATTTGAACGGAGTAAAGGTCCTAGTTCGTCTAGACTTAAATGTCCCCGTAATGAATAACTACGTCGTGGATGATTTTAGAATTCGTAAAGCTTTGCCTTTAATAAATTATTTATATAAAAAGGGAGCAAATCTTATTTTAATAAGCCATATAGAGACAAAAGAAAATCCAACACTAGAGCCAGTTGCTAAACATTTTAAAAAGCTAGGTATAGACTGTGTTTTTGAGAAAAATTATAAGAAAGTCATAGCAAATAACTCCAGAATTATTTTGCTTGAAAATCTGCGTGAACATGAAGGTGAAAAGAAAAATGATAAAAAGTTTGCAAAGGAACTTGCTTCACTAGCCGACATTTACGTTAATGAAGCATTTCCTGTGTCACATCGTGAACATGCATCTGTTTGCGCTATTACAGAATTCATACCAAGTTATGCTGGATTTCAGTTTGTTCTAGAAATTGAACATTTAAGTCTAGCTTTCAAACCAGATCACCCATTTCTTTTTATTCTTGGAGGGGCGAAGTTTGATACGAAACTTCCTCTAGTTGAAAAATTTATTAAAGTTGCAGATAAAATATTTATTGGAGGTGCTCTTGCTAATGATTTTTTTAGAGCAAAGGGTGTAGATGTAGGAGATTCATTAGTTTCTGAGACAGAGATTAATCTTAGTCAATATTTAAATAATGAAAAGATCCTTTTGCCAGTAGACCATATCTTAAAGGGAACAGCCATTATGGATGTTGGAATGAAAACAATGGATTTATTAAGAGTTGAAATAGATAAAGCAAAGTTTATTTTGTGGAATGGACCACTCGGAGCATATGAGACAGGTTATAAAGCAGGCACACTTCAGTTATCAGAAATACTCGCTGATGCTACAAAACGTGGTGCAGAGACTATAGTGGGAGGTGGGGATACCTTAGCAACTATTGCAGAATTAAAGTTGGAGGATTCATTTACTTTTGTCTCGACAGGAGGAGGTGCAATGTTGGATTTTTTGGCGAAAGGGACATTGCCGGGGATAGAGGCACTGGAGAAGTCGGTTTAATTGACTAAAAATCTTTCTGAGAGTAGAGTGTTTTTAAATAGCACAAGGTTTTCACAATAAAAATTCGGAGGGAAAATTGAATAATAAACAATCAAGACCACAAATCGCTGTTTTTACCGCAACAACAGCCGCTGGGAAGACAACCATAATGAATGAAATCCTCAAGCGGTATCCAAAGGTTACGAAGAGAATTGTGACGTATACGACACGGCCGCCCAGGTTGGGAGAGATCCATGGTGTACATTACTATTTTTGTTCGAGAGAATCATTTGAAGCAAGAATTCGAGACGGTAGGTTTATTGAGTGGGCGACCGTCTACGGTAACTATTATGGTACCTACACGATAAGTATTTTTGATGCTTTGGAGCAGGAAGACGTCACTACATTTATTAGTCTCGACGTTCAAGGACATCTAATTCTTCGGGCATATGATTTTATTCCTAAGGAATCAATATTATCAATTTTCATTGATGTGCCACCGAAACAACTTCGGGCGCGATTAGTCGCTAGAGGTGAGGAGCCAGCTGTGATTGAGAGGCGTCTTAAAAAGGCTACTATGGAACGGGCACAAAGAAAGAATTTTGATATTGTCATAAACAATGCAAATGGACGACTTCATCAGGCTATTCAAGAGACTATTGGGGTACTTGGATTAGATGATTGAGTTTAAGCGCTGGACATCCAGCGCTTTCTTCTGTGATTTTTTATATAAAAGACAAGAGCCATACATCGTATGACTCAAGGTAGATTCTCACAATTCCCCTAGTACTATCATCACTAGGGAAACCACAATGACAGCCATTACATAGCTGCCTGAAAAGTATACGACTGCTATCCCAGCAATCGCCGCAAGGCAAAACGCCCCGCTAAATTGTTTAATGTTCATACTCCTATATGATATCATGCCTTATAGATAATGTCAAATCAGTTAAGAGGAGGTTCTGTGTGTTAATATTAATTCGTAATTAATAATATTATGAATGATTTTGAATCACCAACAAATTTTGATGAAGTAGACGAGGCTAATAAAGCAAGTAGTGAAGAAAAAGTTGATAAACAAATGGATGAGCTTGATAGATTGGGCAAGGAGTTAATTGCTAGTAATCCGGAACTTTTTAGAGAAGCAAAGGAAGTAGAATTATCGAGTGAGCAAAAAGATAAACTAAAAAAAGCATATGATCTTCTTGGGGAGATGAATAATCTTTTTCGTGAAAAATACGACCTATCAGTTGATTCTGAGGATAAATTACCAGATATTGTTATGGGTGATAAGTATTGTCTTAGAATTAGACAATCAGAGATTGGCCCAACTATCAGTGATATTATGATTGAAGATAAGAGTGATTTAAATGATCAAAGTTTTGCAGAGGAATTATCTCATTTTTATCGTCGCTATTTTCAACCAAGCGGTAAAGAAACTTTAACAGATGAATTTTTTGGTTTTCTTGGTAGGAGGTTGTGGTATGCAACATTAGTTGATAGGGTAGATGATTCTGATTTTTTAAGACAAAATGAACCAAATATAGAAAATATTTTTCCAGGTGGTAAAAAGGGTACGTCAGATTCTTTAAGAAAAATTAGAAAAGCAATATCTATTTTAGAAGATAAGTATAATAAAGCAGAGACAGATATTCGTAAAAGAAAAATTATTAAAATGGGTGATGGTTTGATGACTAATAGAGAAGATGTATTAACACATTACCGTGGATATGATTTTGCAAGTAAGGTTGATCTAAATAAGATTAAAGACTGGAAAAAGCTATTTTCTATGCCCGACAAGGAAGTTAGAATGAGGTTTTTTACTACAAACCCTGACTATTCAGATTTGGGTTAGTGGTTTTTTTTGATGCTCGCCAATATTTTTCTATAGATAACTTTTTATTTTATTTTTATTCCCTTCAAAATCTTTTTTATCTCCCAAGATGTCTCTATTCGGAAATACCCAGATATGCGCATGGGGAACCTCATCTCCCACGATACGACTAAGAATAAAATCAGTATTAAAAGCTTTTCTTTGTGCTAGAGCTATCTTTTTTGCTATTTCAAAATATTCTCCAGTATTCGGTATATCCCAAACCCAACGGTAGTGCTTCTTTGGAATTATTTGCGTGTGGCCGGGGGATTGGGGATTTATATCAAGAAAAGCTAAGAAATTATCATCTTCATAGATTATATCCGCAGGGATTTCTTTATTTATTATTTTGCAGAAGATGCAGGAGTTTATTTCTTGTATCATATCTAATAGTATATCAAATCAGACGGTATCTTTGAATATATAAAAAACTAGAGCTGTACAACCGTACAGCCCTAGGTAGAGTTATAATTCCCCAAACGCAATCAGCACCAGGATAACTGATATAACAGCCATAAAATAGTCGTCTGACAAGTACATGGCTACTAGTCCAGCAATCGCAGCAAAGTAAAGCGCCTTGCCAAAATTTGTTGTACTCATACTCTTATTATGATGTCATACATTATAGTTAATGTTAAATCAGGCTATCCTACATCAAGAATGTTATACTAGTATTTATGTCGAAAGCTCAGTCAAAGTACAAGACCCGTGAACGCATGAACGGAGATTTTATTGATAATCTTCTTTTTCATCGTGGTATAAAGACTCCAGAGGAAAAAGAGAATTTCCTTAATCCAGATTATAATAAACATATCCACGATCCTTTTCTTTTGAAAGATGCAGAAAAAGCTGCAAAGAGGGTAGTGAAAGCTATCGAAAATAATGAAAAAATCGTTATTTATAGCGATTATGATGCTGACGGTATTCCTGCTGGGGTTATTTTCCATGATTTTTTTAAAAAAATTGGATATAAAAATTTTACAAACTATATTCCACATAGGCATAATGAAGGTTTTGGTCTCAATACTGATGCTGTAGATGGATTTACAAAAGAAAAAGTAAACTTACTTGTAACTCTTGACTGTGGAATTTCTGACATTGAAGCAGTGAAGCTGGCTCAAGAAAATGGTATCGATGTCATCATAACAGATCATCA
>CALRCS010000033.1 GCA_943354625.1 Candidatus Nomurabacteria bacterium
CCGCCCCGCCCGCACTGTTCCTTATTTTTTCTGGAATTTCATTTACAAATGAGTATGGAAGATGTGGAGAAAAAACTAGAGAGCGGTTGAGGAGGAGTGGGTTCGAACCGACTTTTTGGAAGAATGAACGAATTTTTGTTGTGTCATCACTTTTTGCTAAAATAGTGGCTTGTTTACAGTCGTTTAGGAAATTAATTATAGGTTCGAACCGATTAGTTGATATATGCTCAAAAGATAAAAGTTTGTCTTTTAAAACTTGCTTTTCAGTTATCAATTTATTTTTCGTTTCTTGATATTCTGGGAGTGTTAAGACATTTTCAAGATATGCTGTCATTAGTTTCTCTAGTTTGGTATCAATTGCTATGATTTCATCATTTACTTTTTTTATCTGTACATTTGAAATTTTATTATCATCAGTTTTCTCTTTTTCTATTTCTGATATTAGTAAGTCTGCTACTGTATCAGAAAGTGAAACTTTCTTTAGTTCATCTTTAATTAAAATTGTCATTGCTTCTTCACGAACATATTTTTGAGAACAGACTCCTTTTCTTTTTGTGCATCTCAAATAGTTGTGACCTTTCTTTGTTTCAATAGTGATACAACAACTACATTCAGCACATTTGAATAATCCTCTATATACATAAGGTTTCAAACCACCATCATGTTGAGGTTTGCTTTTATTTAACATCACTTCTTGCACTTGATCATAAACTTTTTTACTAATTATCGGTTCATGTTTACCCTCAAAAAATTCTCCTTGAAAATATATGATTCCATAATATAGATGATTTTTCAGTAAATATTGATAATTTGAAATTGAAAGTTCCTTGCCTTTATGTCCAGTCAAACCAAGTTCACCCATACTTTTACGAAGTGCAGAAAGGGTATAGTTTCCAGTGGCATATGTTTCAAATGCTTTCTTGATGAGCGGAGCTTTTTCATTATCTACAGTTATCATTTTTGTTTTTTTGTCATTTAGATAACCTATCGGAGCTTTTTGTGGCCATATTCCATTTTTCAATTTTTGACGATAACCTCTCTTAACATTCTCAGATAAATTATCTACATAATATTTGCTTTGTGAAAAAGCAATTGATAACATAAATTTTCCTTGTGGTGTTGGATCACACCAGAAAGTTGGGAATTTCAGGTCAGTAATTATGCCTGTATCAAGTAAGTAAATAATTTTACCACCATCTACTGAATTACGAGCTAGTCTATCTGGGTGCCATGCTAGTATTCCACTAGCTTCACCTTTCTCAATTCTTTCTAACATTTCAGCAAATACTGGTCTACCAGGGACTTTAGCTGTTTGCTTTTCTATAAATACATCAATTATTTCAAGTTGTTCTTTTCTGGCTAGCTCTTTCAGCTCAGAAAGTTGATCAGCAAGGCTTCTAACCTGTCGATCTTCGGTATCGGTTGATTTTCTAGTGTATATAAAATATTTTTTTGATAGAGTATTCATAATTAGATCCATTATACCAAATTATTTTGAAGTCAAGAAATATTTTTAAAATATTTCTATATTTTTTTTCGAATTCTCAACGAGAAGCAGTTACTTTCGCTTCTCTCACAGAAGTTTTTCGTGCCTAGCACATATCTGTATGGCGGACGCGCCCCACTGTTTTTGTAACTAAAAACAAAAACTGTGGGTAGCGCGGTAGCCATTCTGATATGTGCGTAAGGCACGGCACAATGCTCTATAGAAGCGAAAGGTACTGCTTCGAGTCTACTTGTATTTATTATTTTCTCAATATAGGTACATAAAAGGAGGTGAGGACCCTCTTCTCCTCAACCGCTCTCTAGTTTTTTCTCCACATCTTCCATACTCATTTGTAAATGAAATTCCAGAAAAAATAAGGAACAGTGCGGGCGGGGCGGAAGGGGGGTTTCAGGGGGGAATTCCGCCCCGCCCTCCGCTTTCTGCATTTCCTTCACCTTTTTCTATGCAAAAATCTGATTTTGCGAAATTGCTGCGGGACTTGGAATCGGACCAAAATTTTCTCCTTCAAAGGGAGACGTACTGCCATTATACGATCCCGCAATACAATATAAAATACCTTAAAAACACAAAATATTCAAGTCTAACATATGATAATAGCGATAATATCTTCTACAGAATATCCACCACCACCAACTCCAACGGTAAACTCTCTATATATGCACTAGTTGTAGCATCATAAGCCTTTAGAAGCTCACGTAGCATACCTGAATTTACCTTATTATCACTAGCTTTTGATAGGTTCTCAAGTAAAACCCAGTCATCCTCTGACACATCCTGTTTGAAGTCCTTTATTATGGATTCTTTTGATAGGCTTTTTAAAATCAAAAGCAAACGCACCTTTTCCAAAATAAGTGCAATGAAAATTTTTATTGAAATATTTTCCTTTTTAACTTTTGAAATGACAGATAGAGCATCCTCCTTTTTAGCGGATAAAAGTGCTTTAATAAAATCATTCACAAATACACTTTTTGGTGCACCAGTTATATCCTCAACTTCTTTTATTGAAATATTCTTATCAGCTGATGAGCTTAAAACCTTTTGCAAGATTCCAAGAGTATCTCTAAATGATCCATCTCCGAGCAAAGCCACAAGCTCTGCTGTCCCCGATTCTAGAACATAGCCCTCTTTTTTTGCGACTTTGGTTACTAGAATCTTTAAGATTTCTCTATTTGGTTTTCTAAAAGTAAATATCTGGCAACGAGAAAGTACTGTTTCGGGGATTTTATCAGTCTCAGTTGTGGCTAAAATAAAAATAACATGTGTAGGTGGTTCCTCAAGAGTCTTTAGAAGTGCATTGAAAGCCTCTTTTGTAAGCATGTGCACTTCATCAATAATATAAACTTTATATTTTGATTCAAGAGGAAATGCACTAACACCACTACGTATTTCGCGTATATCATCTATACCACGATTTGATGCCGCATCAATTTCATAAATATCATTTGCAGTGACGCCTAAAGCTTTTGCAAAAATACGCGCTATGGTCGTCTTCCCTGTTCCGCGACTTCCTGAAAAAAGGTATGCATGAGCAATTTTATTTAATTTTATTGAACCTTCAAGGACTGAGACGATATGCTCCTGACCTATGACATCAGACCAGACATCTGGGCGGTATTTGCGATAGAGGACAGAGGATGGATTTGATGATTTCTTTTCAGACATATTGTGGATTATATCATATTATAAATAATCTTTTACAATCTTTTTTACATCATTGAAATTCTCACATTCCATCAGTTTTACCCTTAGTTCCTTTGCCCCATCCCAGCCAGACACGTATGCTTTAAAATGTTTTTTCATAATTGAAAAGTTTTTCACATCTCCAAGAAATTTATCAAAAGCTTTTGCATGCTCAAGCATTACTTCCAATTTTTCTTTTATAGTAATTTCTGAAATCTTTTTTTTGCCAAAGAACCATGGGTTGCCAAATATCCCACGTCCAACCATAACACCATCGCAACCACTCTCTTTTATTTTTGCTAAACCATCCTCCAGACTAGAAACATCTCCATTCCCTATTATCAAAGTCTCTGGAGAAAGTTCATTTCGCAAACTAACTATTTTGGGCATTAAGTCCCAATGCGCTGGTACATCTGACATTTCCTTGCGAGTTCTCAAATGCACAGTCAGAGCTGCTAGATTTTCTTTAAGCAAAATGGGTATCCAGGTATCAATTTCTACTCTACTATATCCAATACGAGTCTTTACTGAAATTGGTAGATTTTGCGCACCCCTCTTTGCAGCACGAATAATAACCATAGCATTTTCAAAGTCTTTCATATGACCAGCACCTGATCCCTGCTTCTCAACACTTTTATCTGGACAGCCCATATTTATATCAAGTCCATCGAAACCAAGTTTTTCTATTATCTGGGCGGCTTCAAACATTTTTTCTGGATGACCAGTAAAGAGTTGTGCAACGATTGGTCTTTCTTCATCAGAAAAAGCAAGGTCTCTAAGCAGTATCTTCTTACCTGGTGAACATAGCCCATCTGCAGATACAAACTCAGTCCACATCACATCTGGCTTACCATACTTGGCAAAAATAGAACGAAAAGCCACATCAGTGACATTTGCCATTGGTGCAATAGTAAATATAGGTTTTTTTTGCTTTTGCCAGAAATTTACCTTTTTTATCATTTTTCTATACTACTACTTTAAAGCCTCCTCTAGCAAATCAAGAATATCGCTATCACGCGATGCACTTCCCAAAAGTATAACTGCATATAATGTCTTCTGCGTACCAAGTCTGAATAAAGCGATACTGGTCCTATTGGCTTCTTGTGTATAGCCATTCTTACCGCCAGCATATGAAGTTAAATTCAAAAAGTGAGTAGGATTTATCCATGTATGCATTCGAATAGTTTTTGATTTCAATAAAGTAATTTTAAAAAGTTCAGGTTCATTTTCCATAATCCATTTCACTATTATTGAAAGATCTTTTGCTGAAGAAATATTTTGTGGTGATAGCCCAGATGGATCAGCAAAATATGTTCTATATGCACCAATACTATTTACCCAAGCATTCATCTCTTTTATGAATTCCTTACGTCCTTTTGGATATGCTTGCGCAAGGACTTCGGACGCATCATTACTTGAGACCATAAGTAATGGATAAAATAATTCAGAAACCTTTAGCTTTTCACCTTCTCTTAGCCACGCTTCATTTCCATAAGTCAACAAGGCCTTCCTTGTAATAGTAATATTTTTATTTTGATCAAAAAGATGCTTTGAGACGACAGCTGTTACTAATTTTGTAACAGAAGCAATAGGTAAAGCGCGATCTTGGTCTTTTTCTAAAAGAATAGAGTTTCGATCCAAATCAATAACAACATATGATTTTGCACTTACATTTACTTTTTTAATTTTCGGTAAAGAATTCTTTGCACTTTCAATTATTTCTTTTCCATTATCAGCAGAATAAATAGAAACTCTAGAAAAACGAGATACAAATGAGGGATCTTGGTCAGGCTCCTCTAGAACTGCATTATTCGAGGATTTTTCTGATATTACTTCAGCTTTTATGACACTAGCTTGTATATCAGTTTTATCTACTTTCTCTATTACTTTAGAATAAACTAAATTTCCCAAAAAAATACCAGCAAAAGCCACACATGCACCGAATGAGCATGCGGTAAGCATTGAAAACAATAATAATCCAAATCTAGTTTTTTGTTTATTTTCCTCCATTATCTCTAATTAAATAAAATACATTATTACCAAATCTAAGGTTGATGTATTCAAAATTTGGCATTAATTTTATATCAACTGTATTGCCCATAAAATTATTCCAGAATACAGCAAGATTTGAAGATGTCATATCAAATGGTACTCTATCATCAAAATATACCACGCCAGTACTCTGATCCTTATTTACTATATACATTTCATAACTACCATCTTCACCTATCATAATTCCTATTGGGATAATACCATAACTTCGCACATCTTCAACAAACTTTTGTAATGCATAGAACTTCTCAATATCAGTAAAATTATTACCAATTGTTGTAGAACTTGTATTTGCATTCACATAATACTTGAAAAGATCAGGGTTATCTGACTCTTTCTCAAATATATAACCGTGTTTATCGGCAACAAAGCATTGATTATCACTATCACTTATATCATCGATGAAACCTTCACAAACAAGAACTTCTGGTATACGTTCAACTAGAATAATATCTAGATTTGAGAGCCCTGATACATGACTATTTATTGAATTTATTTTTTTATATTTTGAAATTAAAATATTGAGTATCTCCCCTTTTGGATAAAATAAAAAATTAGTTCTAGGAATAATATAATAATAATTACCCAAAAGTGTTTCATTTACACTCTTTTCCAAATCTTTTTCATCAATTGTGACTACTCCATTTACCGTTATTGATTTTATTTGAAAAAAAGGAAGTCTAAGAGCAAGAAGTGCAATAATTAAAAATAAAATAATAAGAACAAAAGAAATTAAAATAGAAAATAGTGTCTTTCTACGTTTCTTTTTTATATATTTTCCTAATTTTAATGTACTGGCACGTTTATTCCTCATAATTATCTATTTTTATTCTATTAGTGTTTTACCCATGTATTTGTGTAGAACCTCAGGAAGTTTAATAGTACCATCAGCTTGTTGATAATTTTCTATCAAGGAAACGAGAATACGTGGAGTAGGAATAGCTGTACAATTTAAGGAATGTACATATCTCATTTTTCCTGCTTGATCTTTATATCGAATATTAAAGCGCCTAGTTTGAAAATCATGAAAATACGAAGCCGATGATATTTCCCTATATGTATTTTCTTTTGGAACCCAGAGTTCAACGTCATATTTCTTTACTTGACCAAGACCGAGATCTCCACCACAGTTTAGTACAGTATGATATGGAATTCCTAGTGACTCAATAAACTCTTCAGTATTTCTATTTAATTCTTCATGTAGATTAACACTCGTTTCGTGACTTGCTTCACACAGGATAAGCTGTTCAAGTTTATAAAATTCATGTACACGAATAAGGCCTTTTATATCCTTACTATGTGCACCGGCTTCTCGTCTATAGCATGGTGAAAATCCCAAATATCGTATTGGTAGACCTCCCAAATCCAATACTTCATCAGCATGCATGCCCATAAGTGCCACTTCGGCAGTACCTGATAGTACATCGCCATCTTGAGTTGTATAAAAATCTTCCATATCACCAGGCAAGTGTCCAGTACCGTATAGATTCACTTTTCTAACAACGGATGGTGCAATAACTGGTGTAAACTTTCTTGATCCAAAAAAATCCATAGCATAATTCCAAATAGCAAAAGATAACCTAGCTCCATTACCAGTCAAAAAGTAACCTCTGAAACCGTGAACCTTTGTACCTCGTTCTAGGTCAAGCATTTTGAGCTTTTCCATTATCTCTACATGGTTTTTTGGTTCAAAATTAAATACAGGCTTTTCTCCCCAAACTTTTATCTCTTTATTATCTGCATCTGTATCACCATCTGGAACTGACATATCCGGAACATTTGGGACTCGTAACATACTCTCTTGCCATGCTTTCATTATCTCTTTCTGGGCTTCTTCTTCTTTCTGTATAGATTCTTTGACTACCTTCATATCATCAATCATCTTTTGACGATCCTCGGGTGTTGCTGTTGGCATTTTTTCACTTATGAGATTCTGTTCTGCACGTTTTTTTTCAATATTGGACTGATTTTCTTTTCTTTTATCATCAAGAGCAATAAGCTCATCTATGTTTATATTTACATGTTTTTTCTTGGCTCCAGCGGCCAC
>CALRCS010000034.1 GCA_943354625.1 Candidatus Nomurabacteria bacterium
AAAGTGTTTGCATATTGGATTACGGTGAATTATCGAGAAAGTTATAATATTTTTGCTTGCAATGGAATTTTATTTAATCACGAAAGTCCTCGTCGTGGTTCTACTTTTGTCACAAAAAAGATTACTGAAGGTTTAGTAAAAATAAAACTAGGGCAACAGGATACACTTTATCTTGGTAGTTTGGATTCAAAAAGAGATTGGGGTCATGCCAGAGATTATGTTTATGGTATGTGGCTTATGCTTCAAGCAAAAAAACCTGATGATTATATTCTAGCCACAGGCGAAACACATACTGTCAGGGAGTTTATAGAAGAGACTGCAAAAGTTTTAAAAATTGATCTTATTTGGAAAGGAAAGGGTTTGAATGAAGTCGGAATAGATAAAAAAACTGGTAAAACAATAATTAAAATAGATTCAAAATACTTTAGACCTACGGAAGTTGATTTATTAATAGGGGATAGTACAAAAGCTCGTAAGGTACTAAAATGGTCACCAAAAATTACATTTAAAGAGCTTGTAAGGTTAATGGTGGAGGATGATTTAGTAAAATTTGAAAAGAAAAATTAGTCTTTATTTTTCCAATTTTCACAAAACCAAGCATAAGTTTTATCTATTCCATCTTCTAAGTTTATTTTATGTTTCCAACCAAGTTTATTTATTTTTGTAACATTTAAAAGCTTCCTTAGTGTGCCATCAGGTTTTTCTTTATCCCAAATGATTTTTCCTTTATGACCAATAATATTTTGAATTTTTTCTGCAAGTTTTTTAATAGAAGTATCCTCACCTGTACCAACATTTATGATATCAGAATCATTGTATTTATTCATTAAAAAGATGCAAGCATCAGCTAGATCATCAACGTGCAGGAATTCACGTTTTGGATTTCCACTACCCCAAAGTATTACGTCTTTATGATTAGCTAATTTGGCTTCGTGGAATTTTCGTATCATTGCTGGTAGAACATGGGAATTGTGTAAATCAAAATTATCGTTAGTACCGTAAAGATTTGTTGGCATTAAAGAAATATAATTAGTTCCATATTGTTTATTGTATGATTGACATAAAATAATTCCAGCGATTTTGGCTAAAGCGTACGCTTTATTTGTCGGTTCAAGTTCATTTGTTAGAAGATACTCTTCTTTTATGGGTTGTTTTGAATGTTTTGGATAAATACAAGAACTTCCTAGAAATACTAACTTTTTTACTTTATTTAAATAAGAGTTATATATTATATTATTCTGAATTGTTAGGTTCTGATATATAAAATCTGCTGGATAATTTTGATTTGCCATTATACCGCCAACTCTAGCGGCGGCCATAAAGACATATTCTGGTTTTTCTTTTCTAAAGAAGTTTTCGACAGCTTTATGGTCCATTAGATCTAGATTTTTTCTATCAGTTAAAACTAGATTTTTATATCCTTTTGCTAAAAGCTTTCTAACTATAGCTGATCCTACAAGCCCTTTTGAACCAGCAATAAATATTTTTGAATTTTTCTTCATATCATGATATCATCTCTTGTATTATGAACAATACCACAATCAATAAAATCTTGAAATACGTTATTATTACCGGCTTAGCTATTATTCCTTTTATCCCATTATATGTTGCAAATCAGCTGTTCTTTCCTTTTATAAGTGGAAAAGGCTTTGTTCTAAGGATAATAGTCGAGATAGTCTTTGCTTTGTGGCTTATTCTTATTTTACGCGAAAAGGGTACTAGTACAGCAAATACTGAAAAAAGTGTTATTCCTCGTGTAAATGCACTCACGATTTCTGTTACAGTATTTACTTTTATAGCTTTGGTTGCAGATATTATGGGATTGAACCCACTTCGCAGTATATGGTCAAATTTCGAGAGAATGGAAGGATGGATCATTATTGTCCATCTCTGGGCTTATTTTATGGTTTTATCTTCTGTTTTGAATACTCGTGAGAACTGGCATAAATTTTTTGATGTAGTTCTTTTGGCTTCATTTATCACTGCACTTTATGGACTCTTTCAGTTTTTTGGTTGGGCAGATACACATCAAGGAAAAAGAGTTGATGCTTCACTTGGTAACTCAGAGTACATGGCCGTCTATATGATAATCAGTGTATTTATTTCCGCATATATGGCTATTAGTTATTATTCAAGAAAGAACCATCTATTCTGGATATATTCTATTTTTGCAGCTTTTTTTTCTTTTATTATGTTCCAAACTGCTACTCGAGGTACTATCCTAGCTTGGTTAATGGCTATCATAATCTCTAGTGCGATATATGTTCTTTTTGGTAGAAAAAGTAGTGGCCAGTCAAATTTCTCAAGATTGTTTGCTGGTGGAGCAATAGCATTTGTTATTTTGATAGGAGTTTTATTTTATTATAACAGACAGGCATCTTGGATACTAAAAAATCCAGTACTTGGCCGTTTGGCAACTATTTCACTTTCTGATACAAAGACCCAAGCTAGAGCATTTATTTGGCCGATGGCTATAAAGGGGATTTTTGAAGGTCAAAAAACAGCAATTCTAGGAATTGGTCAAGAAAATTTTAATTATATTTTTAATTCTCACTATGATCCATTAATGTGGCGACACGAACAATGGTTTGATAGAGCACACAATGTTTATCTTGATTGGCTTGTTGCCGGAGGTTTACTAGGTCTTTTATCTTATCTCGCTTTATACATCATTGCTTTAGTATATATCTATAAGGGTGATTTAAGTATTGGACAGAAATCAGTACTTGTCGGTTTACTTGCGGGATATGCGATGCATAATATTTTTGTATTCGATAATCAAACAAGTTATGTAATGTTCTTCACCTTCCTTGCTTTTGTTCATTCATTGGGATCAAATAAAATATTCCCATGGTTTAAAAATTACAATAAGACTGTTTCAGAAGATTCTATTACAGTAAGAGATTATATCTTTATTCCTATAATAGTTATTGGTCTTGGTTTCTCGATTTACTTCATAAATGTCCGACCAATTCAAGCAAATGCCAGACTTATACTTTCCATGCAGACTTGTTCAAATGCCAAAACCATTTCTACAAAACAATTCGCTAGTGCTTTGAGTCTAGACCAAACAATGGCGAATCAAGAGATAAGAGAACAGTTGTTAAGTTGTGTATCGAATGCACTTCAAAATCAAGAAGTACCACAACAAAGTAAAATAGATCTATATAATTTAGCCAAAAAAGAGATTGAGAATCAGATTGCTTCAGCTCCAGGCGATACTAGAATCTATATCATTGCTGGTGGCTTTTATGATTCCATAAAAGATTTTGCTAGTGCAACACCTCTTCTTGAAAAAGCTAATACACTTTCACCAAATAAACAGACGGTTATGTTCGAACTCGCTTCAAATTATTTTAGTATAGGAAAATTAAAAGAAGGACTAGATATTATGGAGAAAGCGTATTTTTTGGCGACAGATAATGAGAGCGCAAAGATAAATTACATTGCCGCCTTAATAACTGCAAAAGAGAGTGAAAAAGCAAATAAATTATTCGCTGACGATAAAGAGGCATTTAAGGATCCTAAAATCGTAAATGCATATATGTTTTCAAAACAGTATGATAAGGCTATAGAAATAATGAAGGAATCTCTTAAACAAAATCCAGATAATCAAGAATTGTATTCATCACTTACATCTGCTTATGTACTAAATGGTCAGAATTCCCTTGCTATTGATACGTTAAAGGCTGCTGGTGAGAGATTTCCACTATTAAAGACACAAATAGACTCAGTTATTAAACAGATTCAGGAAGGGAAGATTAAGATTCAATAATATACCCACGACCAGGAATATTTTTTAGGATGTCCTTTTTACCGTCAATATTTATCTTTTTTCTGAGAGATAAGATATGAGCTTCTATTGTATTTGAAAAAGGATCACCTTCTGAATTCCATACATATTCCATTATTATTCCACGAGATAGTACTACACCTTTATTTCTCATTAGATATTCAAGGAGATTATATGTCTTGCGTGTTAGATATATCTGGGTATTTCCTCTACGCACAGTTCTTTTTTGTGTATCTAAAATTATGTCATCCACAGTAAGTAGAGGGCTGTCTATTTTTCTAGGACGCCTTGCAAGAGCTAGAATTCTAGCTCTAAGTTCTTCTAAAGCAAATGGTTTTGTCATATAGTCATCCGCGCCCTTTTCTAGTGCTAGAATTTTTTTCTTCATATCTCTATGCATGCTTAGAAAAATTATTGGGGTCTGTATTCCTGTTTCTCTAATCTCTTCGCAGACACTGATGCCATCCTTTATAGGAAGGGAATAATCCATAATTATTACATCGTAATAATTTGTTCTTGCCAGAAATGAGCCATTCTGACCATCTACTGCTTTGTCTATCGAAAATCCATCTTCTGTTAAATTATTCTTGATAAAATTTGAAATTTCATTGTCATCCTCTATTAAAAGAATTTTCATGTCCCGATTATAGAATACACAATCAATAAAGTCATATTTATTTGTGGAAATCTATCATAAAAATTTTATCAAAATTTTATCGCATTTGTGGTATAATATGTTTCAAATCCCTATATGTCCAATCTCTTTCATTATATAGGTAATAATCTTCAAGCCATCGTTGAACATGGTGGTTATCTTTTTCTCTTTATTACAACGGTTCTCGAAGGGATTCCTTTGGTAGGTCAGTTTATACCAGGTCATACAATAGTTATAATTTCCGGCTTTTTAGCCAAGCTCCATATACTGAGTTTATTGAAAGTTGTCATTATTGTTAATATCGCTGCTCTTATCGGTGATGCTACTGGTTTTCTATTGGGTAAAAAATATGGTTTTGAATTTTTAACAAAGTTTGGTAGCTATTTTTTTATAAAAAAAGAATACCTTGAGAAGGCTCGTATATTGATCCAAGAACACCCAGCAAAGACTATTATTATTGGACGTTTCAGTCCCATTACTCGCCCACTATCACCGTTTATTGTTGGAGCTAGTGGATTACATATAAAAAAGTTTTGGCTCATAGATTTTATCGCTGTTCTCTTTTGGTCAATATCTTCTATAGCTATTGGCTACATATTCGGCGCTAGCTATCATACTGCTTCAGTGGTATTTGGAAAATATATTGTGATATCAATTATTATCGGTATTCTAATTACTTTGGGATATAGATTCATAAATAAACAATTTCATATATTTGCAAAGTACGAGCTCATTACACTAGGGTTGAATCTTTTAGGTCTTTATCTATTTTTCAAAACAATTCAGGATGCAATTACCGATAAAGTATTTCTTTTGGAGCTTGATCTATATGTAAATGATTACTTTTTAGCATATGCTCATCAGCCATGGTTATATATTATGAGTATAATTACAGATATTATTAGTCCGACTAGTATAGCTTTTGTTAGTTGTCTTGCTATAGCCTATTTTATATATAAAAAGAAACATTACAATACTTTGATCACAACACTATCATTTGGAGGTGGTTATATAATCACATACATAATAAAAAATCTTGTATTAAGATTAAGACCAGAAGATGGGTTTATAATTGAATCGGGGTATAGTTTCCCAAGTGGTCATGCAGTTATGGCTACAATATTTTTTACTTTATTGATCTATATTTTTATTATAAAAATACAATCTCTTGTAAAAAGGGAATTACTGATAGTATTGTGTGTTCTATTAATCTTATTAACTGCTTTTTCTAGGGTTTATCTTGGCGTACACTGGCTATCAGATGTATTTGCTGGAATAGGATTAGGATTATTTTGGACAACGCTTGTTATTTTAATTGTAAAATATATCAGTATGATTATTGGAATGATTAAAAAGAAATAAGATTTTTTCCGGTCATTACTTTTGGTTTAGGAATATTTAGAAGTGAAAGAATAGTTGGTGCTATATCAGAGAGGCCACCACCTGAGTTTAGAGTGACATTATGTGATGTGAGTATCGCTGGTACGGGGTTTATCGTATGTGAGGTATGTTTCTTACCTGTTTTTGGGTCAATGTTTAGTTCAGCATTTCCATGATCTGCGGTTACAAAAGCTATACCATTACGTTTCAGAAGTGCATCAATTACACGACCTAGTTGTAGGTCAACTTCCTCAACTGCAACAATGATAGCTGGGACATTTGCGGTATGTCCTACCATGTCTGGATTTGCGAAGTTTATAAAAATAAAATTTGTACCTGCATTTATTTCTTCTATTGCTTTGTCAGCTATTCCTTCTGCACGCATCTTTGGTGCAAGGTCATGTGTCGCAACATCTTTTCTACTATCTAGTAGGATGTGTTTTTCTCCAGTATATGGTTTTTCTACTCCACCATTCAAAAAATATGTTGCATGAGGAAATTTTTCTGTCTCTGCTATATGTGCTTGAGTGAGACCTGCTTCTGAGATTTCTTTTGCTAAAGTAGTCTCTATTATTGAAGGTGGAAAAGCAATAAGGCATTGATATTCTGAACCATATTCAGTTAGGGTAGCAAAAAGTATGTTTTGCTTCTTCTGACGTTCCATAAGTTTTTTTGAAAGCATACGAGCTCGGTCTGCCCTAAAGTTAAAGAAAAAGACAGCGTCATTGTCTTTTATTGTACAACCATTACCTTCATAGTCCATACACACAATAGGTTCTAAATGTTCATCAAGTTTTCCTTGTTTATATAGATCCTCAACATATTCTGAAGGTTTTATTGTACAAACATTTCCTTTGCATTCAAAAAGGGCACTTTCTGTTTTTGCTAAACGGTCCCAGTTATTATCCCTATCCATGGCGTAGAAACGACCAGATATAGATGCTATTTTCCCAATACCTATTTCAAGTATCACATCTTCAAGTTCTTTTATGTATTTTCCTGCGCTCTGTGGTGCTGTATCTCGTCCATCAGTAAATATATGTATAGCAACATCAGTTACTCCAGCTACTTTTGCAGCTTTTAAAAAGGCGTATAGATGCCTTTGGTGACTATGTACACCACCATCACTTAGAAGTCCTTGTGCATGGAGTGTTGATTTATTTTTTTTCACATGATCAAAGAGGGCAACTAAAGCATGATTCTTTGCAAATTCACCAGATTCGATAGCTTTATCAATTTTTACTAATTCTGTATCGATGACTTTTCCTGCGCCGATTGTCTGGTGACCGACTTCACTATTTCCCATTTGTTGATCTGGAAGTCCAACAGCAAGTCCAGAAGCATCAAGGAGGGTGTGAGGGTAGGCCGCAAAAAGTCCGTCAAAGACAGGGGTTTTTGC
>CALRCS010000035.1 GCA_943354625.1 Candidatus Nomurabacteria bacterium
GGGTATCAAAAAAAGGAAACTACCGTCCAGCATTCGTGGTTGGTCATGCTTTTAATTGCACGTACCTGAAGTCTCGGTAAGACCGAGTTGCTCAGGCGATTGGCATAAACACAGTTGCCACCTTGAAGGAGGTTCCTGTATCAGCATTTCCATCCCAAACAACAGCCACCCGAAGACAATCTATCAGATGATGGTTTTTTGGTCAAGTTTTTATAAATTCTATGTAATATACTATAAATTAAAAAACCCTCATGCAAGGGTTTTTTAATTTCTATAGTACAATTATTTTGATTATTAATGACTTTTTCTAGTTTGTGGAATTGAGACAATATTCTTTTGAAGCGTAACTGCAGTCTGCGCTAGTGCTCTACCATTTAGAGTTGCGCCAGTTAGCATTGCAATATTCGTCTTGTCCAAGATATTTCCATTAAATGTAGAGCCTGTTCCGAGAGTTGTAGCACCGGCAACTTGCCAAAAAATATTGGAAGCCTGGGCTCCACCCTTAAGAATAACTTTTTTACCTGAACTAATATCTAGAGTTCCAGAGACCTGAAAAATCCAAATATCAGTTGCACTACCATTGAGAGTTAGATCGGTTGGAATCGTGACAGCGGAACCCCATCGGTAAACACCGGGTGTAAGGGTTAATCCAGTCAGTATTCCGCCACCTACATTAGTCGTTGCAGCAGAGGTCGGTATTCTACCCGCAAGATTGGTGTAAGCGGTTTGCATATCACCAACAGCTGTAGTTAGTAATGTGGCATTAATTGTCCTGCATGCTGGACCGGCTGCGTTAACGGTGTAAATTCTTCCGGTCACCTCTGCACAAGACACTCCTATTGCAGCTCCTGAGATTGGACTTGTCCCAATATTACCAGTAATCCTAGATGAAGGAACATCTGTAATTCCAGTCTTTGAGAGAATTACAAAATTACTTGCTTGTCCAAGATTAATTAGTGTAGTACCAGCTGCAAAAAGAGTACTCGGTAGAAAAGATCCTGCTACGATAGAGAGTGTGAGGGTGGTTGCAATTAAATAATTTTTATATTTTTTTATATTTTTCATATTTTTTTATTTTTTTATCTACGATTATGTCCCCCTTTATTTTGATCACTTTCATAATTACTTCTGTCATTGTGTGAGAAATAATATCCTGATTGATCATGACGATTGTCATCTCTATCATCGTCTTCCTTTTCCTTCTTTTGCTTTATAGCATTTCCAAAATCTACACCGGTAACAGTAGAACTAGCTGTTATTACGATATCTTTTGGATTCTTACTCATACGCTTCCAGCCTTTCTGATGAGTTTCTCTTACATCATAAGTACCAGTAGCAACATTTGTAAATGAATAGTTTCCATTTACATCAGTTGAAGTAGTAGCTATCAAAGTCACACTACCGTCTGGATTATTTAATGACAATCTAATAACCCAACCAGATAGTCCTGGCTCATTTATACCCTTTTTACCATTACGATTTCGATCATTATATTTCATTCCACTTATAGTTGATGTAGCAGATACAACTGGTGGAGTTATTATTGGATAGATCGTTGTTGGATCACCAGCAAGAGTAGTATTTTCTGCTATTAATACTTTTCCATTAGAAAGAGTAACAGTTGCTACTACCTTCACTGCTCCAACACTTTGACCATACTGCGCTTCCCTAACATTTACCCAATATCCATCTGTTGCGTAAGCAAATGTTCCAGATACATCAAAAGGAGATGAGATTTGAGCTCCTGTGATTAATGGAATATTTGCAGTGTTGAATGTATTTGTTTGTAATAATACATCACCAGCACTGTATAACCTTACGACTACTGATGTAGCATCAGTGAATACTGCATCTGTTAGACCGAATCCTGCACTATAGCCTTTTAGGAAACCAAGACCTGTATCGTAGTTTACAACACCAAAGTCTTCAGCGTCTAATAAGCCGAGTGGGATTGCGGCTCCAGAAGTAGAAACCCATGTACCAACTCTAGTTCCTGGAGTAATATCAGCCCAAGTACCACTCATTGAACCATTAAGAGCTATAGTACCTGTCATATGAATTGACAATGATCCTTGTGAGGCATCAATGTCGATATTGTTACCACTAACAGAACCACCGGTTACTGTAAATGGAGATGAGGGGGGAACTGTATCCAGACTTGTACCAGTTATATTGGATCCGCTTTGAGTTAAAACTAAAGTTTCAGGATAATCTACACTCAAATAATTTACATTTATTCCATACGAACCTGTTGTATTCCAAGATGCTGGTGCTGAAGCCATTGCTGGCAATGCTATGAATAAAGGTAACATTGACATCGCTATTAAAGATATTTTTGTAATATTTTTTTTCATTATTTTTAATTATTATATTAATTCTAATAATTTAAATTGATTTATTCGACCAGCAAAGCGCTCAATATTGGAGCCGATATAGAAATCGAATTATTACAATTTTTATTAAAATTTAATATTTAACTACTCTTTGAGTTTATTGGCAATGAGACGCTAAAAACACTACCCTTATTCTTCTCACTTTTTGCACTGACTTTACCACCATGAACTTCTGCGATCCATTTCACAATAGCCAGTCCCAGACCTATACTATTCCCGCCAGAACTATGAAACTTATCAGCTCTATAAAATCTTTGAAATACATGTGGTAGATCCTCTTTTGAAATACCGATTCCATCATCAGTTATATTTATAATAATATTATCCTTAAATTTATTAACACTAATTTGAGTATGACCATTATTATTACCATATATAATAGAATTTCTAATAAGATTAACTAACATTTTTTCCAAATACATCTTATCGCCAACAATACTAAGATCCACAATCTTTCCAGAAGTTATAGTTATATTTCTCTTATGTGCAACAGCTCTACATCTTACAAGAACTATTCCAATTAAAGATTTCAGATCTATTTTTTCAAAAAGAATTCTATTTTTTAACTCCCAAGCTTTGGAGGTTACCATAGAAAGATCCGTCAGAATACTTGATAGATGCTTTACCTCATAGTTGATGGCTCGAAGAGCGCTCTTGGCAGATTTTGGGTTCTTTGAGTTACCTCTCAAAGCAAGATCGACATTACCCTTTATTATAGCAATAGGGGTGCGCAATTCATGTGTCGCATCTGCAATAGATCCGACTTTCTGCCTTTCTTCATTGAGAAGTCTTTTTGTTTCTTTTATTAAATCAAGTCTTTTTCTTTCGGTAATATCTCGTATATTACATTGAATGACAAGTTTATCTCCAACCATGTACGAATTGCTCACGAACTCAACCTCAATAGGCTTCCCGGACTTTGCTTCTAAAGGTAAATTTTCATAACGTATCTGACCTTGCTTCTGCAAGATCTTAAAAGCCTCCCTTGAAGCTTTTATATTTTTAAATACTCCAATCTCCCATAATTTTTTATTTAAAAATTCAGCTTTACTATAACCAAGAAGTTTCTCTAGAAATGGATTTACATCTGTTATTTGACCAGTTTCTGAATCAAGAATAAGTATGCCATCATGAGCAGTTTCAAAAAGACGACGGTAATTGATGCCGGACTCTTTTAACTTTTTTGCTATAATATCTTGTTTTTTAGCGATTATGGCAAGTTTTTTTGCTGTTACTACTAGCTTACGTCGTACGTCTTCTTTTTCCTTAGCAGTTATAGCAAGTTTTTGGGCCGTTACTACCAGATTACGCCTAACTTCTTCTTTTTCTTTAGCGGTTATAGCTAACTTTTCAGCTGTTATTACCAACTTACGTCTGACTTCTTCTTTTTCCTTCGCAGTTAAGGCTAGTTTCTGAGCAGTTATTACCAGCTTGCGTCTAACATCTTCTTTCCCCTGCGCAATTAATATGAGTTGTTTTCTTTTCATTTTATATGATGACGTATGATTACCCTTATTCTTTCAATATAAAGCCGACTCCTCTGATAGTATAAATTAAAGGTTTTTTATTTACACTCTCTAGCTTTGAGCGTAAATATTTAATATGGACGTTTAGCTCATTGTTTGTTTCTTTGAATTCTGGTCCCCATGCACTATCTATGAGTTTCCTCCTATTTATTGCCTGACCCTTATTCAAAAGTAAATTGTTGAGAAGTTTATATTCCTTCGGGGTAAGCGAAATGATTTTACCAGCTCGAGTAACTTCGTGTTTCTTTCTATCCATTATCAAATCACTGATTTTTAATATATCTTCATCAGCTGTTTTTCGACGACGCAAGACGGCACGGATGCGAGCAAATAATTCAGTAAGCCCAAAAGGTTTTATTAAGTAATCATCAGCACCAGCATCAAGACCTGTTACACGGTCCCTCTCAGTACCTCTTGCTGTGAGCATAATAATAGGTGTATGAATTTGATGAGCTCTAAGCTCTCTGCAAACAGTAAAACCGTCTTTTAATGGAAGCATGATATCTAGAATAACTAATGTATAGTCATTCTTCATAGCTTTATCCAGACCATCTTGTCCATTATAAGCCACATCAACAGAATAGCGCTCACCTTTAAGAGCTATCTTCAATATATCAACCAATTTTTTTTCATCTTCGATTATTAAAATTGTCATATTCTATTTGTAACATATATAAAAATACTTAGCAAGCATATTATTAAATCTATATTAATAGGCTTATATTAAGTTAATATTAAGTTATCCACAGTGTTCACAGGTTTATCCCCCTATTTACATTGACTTATAAATCAGGAAGAAGTACTATATTAAAATAACATTAAGTTTACATGACTATGACTCAACAAATACAATTAAGATCAATCCTTACCCTCGCTCATAACGACTATGAAAAAGGCTTGAATGCACGTGCATTCTTTAAACTAAGCAATCATGAAACTGGTGAGGATCTAGTACAGATTACTTTTATGAAGACATGGAATTATCTCAAAAAAGGAGGTAAGGTAGAAATGATGAAAGCTTTTCTTTATCATATTCTTAACAATCTTATTGTGGATGAATATAGAAAGAGAAAAGAGGCATCACTCGATGTTCTAATAGAAAAAGGATTTGATCCTAGCACGACCGATGGTACAGGACTTGTAAACGTCTTAGATGGAAAAGCAGCTATTCTTCTGATAGAGCATCTTCCCGAAACTTATAAGGAGGTAATGCGTATGAAATATGTACAAGATTTGTCACTAGAAGAAATAGCTATCAAAACTGGATTATCAAGAAATACTATTGCTGTACATATACACAGAGGAATAGAAAAAATGAAATTATCGTATAGATATTAAAATCTTTTTTAGTAAATACATCAATAGAGCCAAGTGGAGCCAAATGTGAGAATCGGACTCACGTTCCCGCTTTACGAAAGCGGTGTTCTACCACTGAACTAATTTGGCAAAATTCTGGAGCCGTTGTCCGGGATTGAACCGGAGACCTCGTCATTCGTTTACACCTCACTTTACAGGAGGACTAGACTGTATCTTTTTCCATAATTAAATGGAAACCCTTGTCAGTCGTTCGGGTGTCAAAATTTGACGCCACGGTCTTAACCTAAATTAGGTCTTTAACCGTTATTCGGGATTCATATATATGTTACCAAGTATATGGGCAGGATTTACGATCTACCAATGACGTGCTCTACCAACTGAGCTACAACGGCCAATGACACTAGATAAGAATAATCTATTTATTGAATATTTTCAATCAAATCACAAATTAATTTCTTAAGTCTGATATTATTCAAGTAAACTATGACTGTTCCAAATTGAGTTTTGTATTTATATGAGCCATTACCTCGAACTTTTATTATTTGAGGATTATAAAAATACTTTTCGTTAAAATTTAATTCCTTTGACCAATACTTTAGAGCTTTATTTGGAGAAATATCTGGTGGTATTTGTATACTAAATCTCAATCGATTTTTATCTATATTTAAAAAGTTATCTAAAAAATCTATAAACTTTCTTAATAATTTTGGATCGGAATTAGTTATACGCATACCTCCATCACCCCTCTTCTGTCCTTCTCCCCAATACAGACCTAAACCCATACCATAAAGTATTCCTTCCTCTAAAGTTTTTGGTTTAGTCAATCTAAAAGGGTCACCGTCAGGATTTTTATACTCATACATTGCATCGGAAATAGATCGTTTGGCAATTTCATATTTCTCTAACCAGTAATTTACTTTATTCTGAGAGCATTCAAGTAAAATAGCTATCTGCGCCACGGATTTCTTTTCTTCAATATACAGGTCATATAACTTATCTGGTGAAATCATATTAGTAGACTAACTACTTTTATTGTAATTAGTCTACTACTTATAAACATAAAGGATAATAGATCATCCCCCTTCTCCTTTTTACGCGGACCCATGGTCAATATTTAAAATTTCATCATTATCTTCAGTATACATAAATGAAAGAGCAAAAGATGAGATAACAAGTCCAAGATCACGAATACCTGTAGCAGTAAAACCAAAATCAAATGCAATCACAATAAGATGAAAACCTAATACAAATGAAATAATTCTTACAAAAAATCCCATGGCTAAAAGACTTGCGAGAATTATTTCAAATATTCCATTTGCCATTACGATCATAGCTGGAGGTATATGAAGTAGGTTTACTGCCCAATCTGGAACTATTGTGACCCAATGAAGACTATCTAATAACTGAGAGAAACCAAACCAAAGAAAGACACCAGCAAGTCCAAGTCGAAGTAAATGCATACCGAGCTTTTGTCTTGAAATATTTATATTTATCATTATATTATTTTGTGAAAGTTCCTATTTTAAATCCACCAAGGATCGTCATTATCTTTGCTCTACCACCGTGCTGACCATTGTAACCATCTGACCCATCTATACCACAAATAGATAGTATGGTTTTCTCACCCCCTGGGTGATTTGGTATCCAACTTGTAAGATCATACACACCACCGTTTATGGCTGACCAGCAACTCGTTCTTGAACTATGCTGAGCTATCTGAGTAAGAGTTATTTCACTTGGTTGTGTAATAGTTGGCTGTGTATCAGTCCTTGCTGATACTTGATCGGGCGGTAAAACCACTGGCTGTTTTGTAAAATAAACCAAAGACCCTGTACTTAGTACAAGTACTAAACCAATAATAATTGAAGTTAATCGTGTTTGCATTTGTGTATTATATCACTATA
>CALRCS010000036.1 GCA_943354625.1 Candidatus Nomurabacteria bacterium
ATTTAATATATATAAACAAAAAACCACCTTTATGTGGTTTTTTGTTTAAAAGCTCGAGCGAACCTTTATTTCACCTATACTCAATAATATTATTTTACTGCATCCTTCAAAGCCTTTGCAGCTCGGAACTTAGGAACCTTCATAGCTGGAACTTTGATAGCTTCTCCAGTTCGAGGGTTTCGAGCGTCTCTAGCAGCTCTCTGTTTTACAGAAAAGATACCTAGACCCGCTATAGAAACTTCCTCACCCTTTTTCATAGAATCAATGATGGAGTTCATCACTGTTTCTACTGCTTGCTCAGCTTGAACCTTTGTTCCACCGAGTATTACATGTACTGCGTCTATGATTCCTGCTTTATTCATATAGTTTTTACCAATTAAATAAATTCAATTAATAATGATTTCTAACCTCTATATTATTATATAATAAGCCATCTTTTAAGCAATAGAGTTAAAATTACACACTTTTTATCTAGCAAAGTCAATTACTCTAGTTTCACGGATAATTGTTACCTTTATCTCGCCAGGATACTTCAAATCCTTCTCTATTTTAAGGGCTATATCTCTAGCCATATTCTTTGCCTCTAGGTCAGTGACCTTCTCTGGAGTAACAAAAATGCGTATTTCACGACCAGCTTGAAGTGCGTATGACTTTTCGACACCTGGGAAGGAATTTGATATAGCTTCTAGATCACCAAGACGTTTTAGATAGTTTTCTATACTATCGTGGCGAGCACCAGGACGAGCGCCTGATATCGCATCTGCTGTTTGAACAATACGTGATTCAACTGTTTCATATGGGTATTCTTCATGATGTGATTGCATTGCTTTTACTATTTCTTCACTAGCGCCAAACTTTTGTAGTATTCTACGTCCTATATCTACATGAGTACCTGTAACTTCATGATCTAGTGCTTTACCTATATCGTGGAGAAGGGCACCTGCTTTTGCTACAGCGACATTTGCACCGATCTCTTCAGCTATCATTCCAGCTATATGTGACATTTCTATAGAGTGTTGCAATACATTCTGGCCGTAGCTAGTTCTGAAATGTAAACGTCCAACTATAAGAAGAATACGCGGGTCAAGACCTATAACACCACATTCGTAAGCTGCCTGTTCACCTTTCTCTTTTATTGTTTTATTTATATTTGCTTGTGCTTCAGCCACTACCTTTTCTATTTTTGCTGGTTGAATACGTCCATCTTTTATAAGTTCTTCAAGAGATTGCTTTGCAATATGGCGTCTAACTGGGTCAAATGAAGATATAGTAATTGTTCCTGGAGTATCATCTATAATAACTTCAACACCAGTCATTCTTTCAAATGCTTTTATATTTCTTCCTTCTTTTCCTATTATTTTTCCTTTTATTTCATCATTCGGAATAATAACTGATGTAGACATAACATCTGAAGCTACAGAATTAGCCAAGCGCTGTATTGATGTTGAAAGTATTTCCTGAGCCTTTTTTTCTAGAACTTCCTCACCTGACTGTTCAAGTTTCTGAATACGTACAAGTAAATCTTGTTCCGCATTTTTCTCAGCTGTCTTTATAAGCGTCTGTCTAGCGTCTTCCATACTCATACTAGCAACTTTTTCTAATGCTTGAGCTTTTTCTATATCAAGTTTATCAGCCTTTTCTCTAATGGCTTTTATCTCTGATATTTTTTGTTTTATATTTTCTACTTCTCTATCTATGTCCGTCTGTCTTTTATCCAATAGATCTTCTTTTTTAATTAAACGAGCTTCTGTTTGTTGCACTTTTTCTTCTTTTTCTTTTACTTCTACACGAGCTTCATCAAGATATTTTTTTGACCTAATATCAGCTTCGGTGGTAATTTTCTTGGCTTCTTCCTTTGCAGAAAGAAGCATTTCTTTTATTTCAAGTTCCATGGATCCCTTCTTACCCAAAGAGATGATCAGGCGCAGATAATAACCGATAGCAATACCGGCTACTCCTGCAATACTTAGAAATAAAGCTACTAATTTTAATGACATATGCGAATATCAATTCGCCTCGTTCAGACATTGTCAGGTGTTTCGGTATCTTTTAAGGGAATTGAAAAATTAAATTTATAACAAATTCACTGTATCACGATTAAAGAATTTTGTCGATAAGGCCGTATTTTCGTGCTTCTTCTGAATCCATAAAGAAGTTTCTATCAACATCTTTTTCGATTTTTGATATTGGTTGGTTTGTATTTCTTGCAAGCATTTTGTTTAGATTTTCTCGAGTTTTTAGAATATGCTTTGCACTGATTTCTATATCTGAAGCTTGACCCTCTGCACCTCCAAGTGGTTGGTGAATCATTATTTCAGAATTTGGTAATGCAAATCTTTTTCCTTTTTTTCCTGAAGATAAAATAAGTGCGCCCATTGATGCGGCTACACCAACACAAACTGTTGATACATCATTTTTTACATTATTCATTGTATCAATAATTGCCATTCCTGATGTGACTACTCCACCGGGGGAGTTCACATAAAGAGTAATATCTTTTTTTGGATCCTCTGCTTGAAGGAATAAAAGTTGAGCAATAATGATGTTCGCAACATGGTCATCTATTGGCCCTGCTAGGAAAATAATATTCTCTTTTAAGAGTCTTGAGTAAATATCATAAGCCCTTTCGCCCATGCTTGTTTTCTCTATTACGGTTGGTATTAACATATATTTTAATTTTAAATTAAGTAATATTCTCATAATACCTTATGTTTCATATTTGGCAACCCGCGAAGCGGAGCTGTCATCGCATGATGGCAACCCGCGAAGCGGAGCTGTGGTCGCATGACCACAACCTTTCACAATCTTGCACTAGGGTATATAATTGTCGCATGAGATTACATAGATTTTATAGTAAGGAAAAACTCGAGCAGAAGAGCTCGGTGCTTATTCCCGATGCCTCTTTATTAAATCAGTTAAAAAACGTTTTTCGGTTGACAAAAGGTGATGAAATTATTTTATTTGATAATTCTGGTTTTGATTTTCATTCTACTATTGATGCTTATGAAAAGGATTCTGTTTCGTTAATCATAAACAAAGTTAATGAAAATATCGTGCTACCGCTTAAGGAAACTTATCTTTTTGTTTCATTGGTGAAGAAAGACAATTTCGAATGGATCGTAGAGAAAGCTACCGAGCTAGGAGTTTCACATATCATTCCATTAATTTCCGAGAGAACAGAAAAGAAGGATTTTAATTCAGATAGGATTCAAAAGATAATTGTTGAGGCAGCAGAACAATCTGGAAGGGGGACTTTACCAATTCTTCATGAGGTCACTGACCTAGAATCTGCATTACATAATTATGCTTATATAAAATCCATAGGCTGGCATACGAAAGCTCCTAAGTTTGTTTCACAAGACTTGGTAGAGACTATTGGTGCATATATTGGTCCTGAGGGTGGATGGTCAGATGCTGAAGAAGATATGTTTAAGGTTCACGGTGTACATACCAGATCTCTTGGTCCACAAATACTTCGCTCGGAGACTGCTGTTATTGCTGTACTTTCGAGATTGGTTTTTTAATTTTATTTTATTGATTCTAGGAATTGGTAAGCTTTTTCATTTGTTAAAACAGTCTCCGCATAAGTGTAAGCTTGTTCAGGATTTGCGTCTTTATAGTGAGCCAAGATGTGTTTAACTTCTTCTTCTATTTCTTTTGCATCAACAATAATATTTTCTATTTTAATTATTTCATTTAGGATAAGCTGAAGTTTTGCTTTTTTCTCTGCATGTGGTTTCCATTCAGCTCTAAGGTCCTCAATACTTTTTTTAGCATGATTTAAATAGTCCTCGATTTTTACACCCATGCAAGTTATGTCATCAGAAAACTGAGCTTCAATTCTTCGAGTCTCACTTTCAATAAGTATTTCAGGAATTTCCAAAACAGATGATAGAAGTATTGCATCTGAAATAGCAATTCGACTTTTCTCTTTTGCATTCATTTTTTTATTTTCCAATAAGTACTTTTTTATTTCCTCTTTTGATTCTGGTGAATCGTGGTCATGTCCTGCATGGTCGGTATGTGATGCTTTTATTTTGACCAATGCATCCTCAATTTCTTTATCTGTAACCTCGAACTTTTCTTCAGGCTTTATGTTTTGTTCTTTTGAATGCTTTTTATAATCTCCTAGTTTTATTTCTGGAGTAACAGTGGTTACTATTTTGAACTCTAAAGGATTGTCTAAAGCAAGTTTTGTAATACTAATTTCTGGGCGACCAATTGCATCTATTTTTTCACTTATAATAATTTCTGGATAAATTTTTGATATTGCTAGTTCTGCCATTTCTTCAAGTATCGCCATATCTCCAACTTTTGAGATCAATACATTTTCAGGAACTTTACCTTTTCTAAAACCATCTATTGTTACCTCATCATTTATATTCTGAAGTGCTTGCTTTCTAAATGTAGAAAATTCCTCTGCTTTTATTGAGCCAGTTATTTCAACCTTTGATTTCTCTAATTTCTTAAGGGTACACTTGTATGGCACATTGATTTTTATATTATTCATAGTTTCCACAGTTTACAGTATAGATAGCATATTGACAATAAATAACCGTTGTATATACTATGGTTATATGAAAACAATACTTAATATAAAAGTAGATAAAGAAATAAAGGAACAAGCATTTGTGGTTGCTCGTGATATGGGAATTCCACTTAGTACACTAGCGAATGCTTTTCTTAAAAAGTTAATTAAGGAAAGATCAATGACTTTTACTGCGCCACTTAGACCATCGAAGAAACTCGAGCAAGTTTTAAGAAAGGCTGATATGGATGTTAAGAATGGTAAAAACCTATCACCTGTTTTTACAGATGTAGACTCCGTGATGGAATATTTGAGAAATTAATAAGATACTCTTATATGAGAATATCCAGTCTTATCTTACAGAAGGATTTTAAAAAGCAGTTTTTAAAATTAAATACTAAGACTCAATCAGAATTTGAGTATAGAATAAATCTTTTCTTGAAAGATCAATTTCATCCAATACTTAATAATCACCCACTACACGGTGAATGGGAACATTATTGGAGTATAAATATTACAGGAGATATAAGAGCTGTTTATCAAACGAAAGATTTAACAGCGATCTTTGTGGCAATCGGAACCCATAGTCAGCTATATAGATAAGATTAGAAACTAAAATCTATATCCTTTAGTTGTGCATCAAGATCTGCTTGTATTACAGCAGCATCATTTGAGTTTGATGGTGGAATGTTTTCAACTATTTTTTCTACTGGATTCTGGTTTACGATAGTATCAGTTGTCTGTGTTGTATTTAACTTTTGACTAAAGAAATACAAAACTGCAATTATAATAACAAGTACTATTACCAATACTCCTACGATAGGGCCGACTTTATTTGTCTCTTTTGGTGTCTTAGGTAGTCCATTTAACATTCCACTTGAATTTCTATTTAATTCCATTTTGTTTTTTATTTTTAAGTAAACATTTATAATAGCACACTAATAATTAATTATTCTCTGGTGTGGTTGTGGCGTTTTTTGGACCCTTTTTCTCCATTTTTGCAACAATGTCGATAACCTTTCTAAGTGCATCACGAGCATCCTTTACGGCTTTGATTGCTGCATCACCAATTTTTCTTGGTTTATCTAGGTTAATTTCTGGTGTGGTTGAACCTGTCTTTGGTGTTGATGTGCTATAACTAAATGCTGTGAAAGCATCTACAGCTATCTTTGCTTTTGCTAGTTTGTCATCTGCTATTACTAGAGCAGCTCTTGCTTCTGTCGCAGTTGTACTTCCAGCCTCTATTTTTGTGATTTTATTATTTATTCGTCCTCGGATATCTGTAAGATTGTTTAATGAAAAGTTTAACTCCTTTATTAAGGCGTTTTTCCTTATTTCAAACATATTTATCTGCATCTTTTTTGCCAATTCCTTACGATCATCCTTATTTTTCTTGAACATTTCTGTTGAAGATGCTCGTAGATCCTTCCTTTCTTCCTTTACTACCTCTCTTAGATCCTTTATTTCCTCTTTTTTCTCTTTATTTATCTCTTTTCTTACCTCTTTATTTGCGTTTAATTGAGCTTTTAGGGGTCTTATAGGTGCATTTCCCTGTCCATCTTCAGCTTTTACTATTGCTACTGCTGAAAAGGTCAGTACACAGACCATGGTTATGATTGTTATTTTTAATTTCATTAGTTTTATTATTTATTTATTAACGAATAAAAAGGCTTATACCACCTTGGAGACAATTATACACTAGCGGTGTTTTTCATACCAGTTGACTGAATGTCTATTTTCCAGCCTGTGAGTTTTGCCGCTAGACGCACGTTTTGACCACCTTTTCCTATAGCTAGTGACTGTTGATCATCAGAAACATGAACTACGGCCCTCTTTTCTTGAGTATTTAGGTCTATTTTAATGATTTTTGCAGGGGAAAGAGATTCTTCTATAAAAGTTGCTGGATCTTCATTCCATTGAATAATATCGATCTTTTCACCAGCAAGTTCACTCATAACAGTTGAAACTCGGACACCTCTCTGGCCAACAAGTGATCCTATAGGGTCAATATGACTATCAGTAGAGTGAACGGCTATCTTTGATCTAGCGCCAGCCTCACGAGCTATGGCTTTTACCTCAACAACTTTCTGCGCTATCTCTGGAGCCTCTACTTCAAAGAGTTTCGCAAGGAACTTTGGGTGAGAACGTGAGAGTTTCAGCATTATACCCTTTGGCGACTCATCTACAGCATAAAGATACGCGCGGATTCTCTCACCTTGCTTATAGTGTTCGTTAGGAATCTGGTCTTCATATGAAATCATACCTATAGCACGCCCCATATCTATGAAGATTGAACCTCTTTCTATTCTCTGCACTGTTCCAGATACGATTTCTCCGTCCTTTTTTGCATATTCAGCAAGGACTGAAGTCTTTTCTGCCTCTCGGATTTTCTGAATGATAACTTGTTTTGCTGTTTGGGCTGCAATTCTTCCGTAATCTCCCTTTTCCTCGAGAGGGAAGACTATCTCATCATCTATTTTTGCATCTTTTTTAATC
>CALRCS010000037.1 GCA_943354625.1 Candidatus Nomurabacteria bacterium
GGAATGAAAAGCCATTATTTATTTTTAAAAATATAAAAATAGCTGGAATAAAAGAATTTGGAAAAGAGAAAAATCATCTTGAACTTCAATTTAAAAAAGAAAATGGACAAAATGTGAATGCAATGGGATTTTTTATGGATGGGGAAACTTTTAAAAATAAAGATGGAGAGAAGCTAAAAGTAGGTGATTCGATAGATTTGGTTGCAACAATGGAGAAGTCTATGTTTAGGGGAAGTGCGGAGTTGAGGTTGAGGATAGAAGATGTTGTATAATATACTAATCAAGATATGAATAAAACAACAATCTTCACCGACGGTGCATCACGAGGAAATCCTGGCAGAGGAGGCTGGGGGAGTGTTGTTGTGGAAAATGATACTGTAACTGAGCTTGGTGGAAGAGAAGACAATACCACAAATAACAGAATGGAGATTATGGCAGCGATTGCCGGGCTTTCTCATGTAGGAAATGAGAGTCAAATAACTATAAATACTGATTCTTCGTATGTTATAAATGGCATTACGAAATGGGTAAAAGGATGGCAGAAAAATGGTTGGGTGACAAAGACTAAAGATGTGGTTTTAAATAGGGATTTATGGGAGAAGTTGGTGGAAGCTGGACATGGCAAAAATATTGTTTGGAATTATGTTGGGGGACATTCTGGTGTAATCGGTAATGAAAGGTGTGATGTTATCGCTACGTCTTTTGCAGATGGTAGTCCAACAGATCTCTATAAAGGGTTATTTGTTAATTATTCAATAAAAAATATCTTGGATTTATCACAAGTTACAGAAAAGGTGTCAAAGAAAAGTCATTCAAAAGCTACAGCATATTCATATGTAAGTAGGGTTGATGGAAAAATACTCACTCATAAGACATGGGCAGAATGCGAAGCTCGAGTAAAAGGAAAGAGCGGAACACGATATAAAAAGGCGCTTTCTCTTGACGATGAGAAACAAATAATTGCAGAATTTGGAAGATAAAAATTTCATTAAAATTTTATCAGAATTTTATACGGATTTTATCTCATATTGTTAGTATTGGTTGGTGGAATTAAATCATAATAGAATAAATATAATAGTTATATGTACCTTGATAATTATCATTATTATTCGTACTTGGTTTGTATTTCACAATGATAGGGAAAGCCTGATTAGTAAATATTCTGGGAGGGCCATTGAGCTAGAAGGAATGGTTTCAGATGACCCGCTTGTTAAGGATTTTACAAAGACTTTTACATTTCAGACTAACGATTTCTCTGTAAAAATATCTACAGATAGATATATGGAGTATGAATATGGACAGAAGTTGAGGTTAATAGGGAAGTTGTCTGTACCATTTAATTTTAAAAGTAATGGGGGGAGGACTTTTGATTATATTGATTTTCTTTTGAAAGATGGAATTTACTTTGAAATGAAAAAACCAAAGATCGAGGTGATTGAAAGCTCTAATGGAAGTTTCATCTCAAAAAATCTTTTCAAACTCAAAAAAGGATTTCTTAGAAATATAAAAAAGGTTCTTGGGGAACCCCATGCTGCACTAGCGGGTGGGCTCGTGGTCGGGGAGAAGAGTGCTCTAGGAAAAGATCTGATAGATGATTTCCGTAAAGCTGGTCTCATACATATTGTTGTTCTATCTGGATACAATATCACTATTGTCGCGGATTCTATACGTAGATTGCTTTCATTTTTGCCTAGAAATATTGGTATAGGACTTGGTGGAATAGGGATCATTGCTTTTGGAGTGCTTGTCGGTGGTGGAGCTACTGTTGTACGTTCGTGTATTATGGCCATTATTGCTCTAACAGCTACATTTCTGCGTCGAGATTATAATGTGGGGAAGGCTCTGTTTCTCGCTGGTGCACTCATGCTTATTGTAAATCCATTTATTCTTTTCTATGATCCTTCTTTCCAACTTTCATTCCTCGCAACTTTAGGGTTATTACTTCTGTCTTCACCAATTGAAAAGAGGCTCGGCTTCATCACCGAAAAGATGGGAATTCGTGCTCTTGTGGCTTCTACACTAGCAACACAGATATTCGTATCTCCATATATTCTTTATATGATGGGACAGTTATCCATTGTAGGTATTTTTGTAAATATCCTGGTTCTACCTATCATTCCTGCAACAATGCTATTTGTAACTCTAGCCGGAATTTCTGGATTTATTCTACCGAATGTTTCTGAAGTCTTTGGTTGGATATCACACTTATTACTATCATATGAACTTTTTATGGTTAGGTTTTTTGCGCATCTCCCTTTTGCATCAATAAATCTACCAAAATTTTCATTCTGGATAGTGATAGGGTTTTATCTGAGCTATTTTGTAGCTTTTATAAAATTACCTAGGACATTTTCCCAGTTTAGGTTTTGGAAGAAATCTTCAACATAGTTCTTCTTTCCAGATGGGGCATAGTCAGCAACGTATGAATGCTCCCACATATCGAGGGCAAGGATGAGGGTACAATCTTGTAATTGGCTAATATGTTGTTCTTCAACCCAAGTACTAATAAGGGTTTGATCCTTTCTATCATAGTAAAGCATTGCCCAACCGATACCTCTAGTCATGGCTATTGCTTTGAAACTAGTAAGCCAGATATCAAAAGATCCAAAATCAGTTTCAATCTGCATTCTAAGTGCGCTTGAAGTTGAGAGTTCTTTTGCACCACCCTCAAGACTATTGAAATATACTTCGTGATTTCTCATACCGTTGTATTCAAAACCGAGTCTGCGGATATCTTGTTTACCCTCGAGTGTTTCATTTAGGTTTTTAACATATCCCGCATATAGCTTTAGATGTTCCTCAATCGTCTTTGCTGAGATTCCCTTTAGTTCACCTATATTAAATTTTAATTCATTAAATTTTTTCATAATCATATTCTATCATGAAAAATAAATACATTATCATTACAATTTTAATCCTAATTCTTATTCTAATTTCAAGCCTAGGATACTATGTTTATAAATGGGAAAATAGAAAACCTGTATTTGAAGTGCATTTTTTTAGTCTAAATAGAGGAAGGGCTATATTTATTAGAACGCCTGAAAATATGACTATTTTAGTAGGGGGTGGGCAGAATTCTGATACCATACGTGAACTGACAAAAGTTATGCCGTTTTACAGTAAAAAAATAGATTATATATTTATTCCTAGTGCAAAGCCTGCCCAAATTGGTGGTTTTATAGAGATAGTTGATAGATATGGTGTGGGTGAAGTCGTATTGTCGAAAATTCACGCCACGAGCACAGTTTTGAGTAAATTATTAAATAATATCTCAAATAAAAAAATACATATTAGAGAAGTTGAAAAGGGGGACGAGCTAGATATGGGAGGTTTAAAAGTTGAGGTACTTTTTCCTTATGAAGATTTTAAATTTAATAAAACAAGTTTACCCGAGCTGGCTTTGGGAATAGGGTACAAAGATACTACCGTTTTTTTGTTAGGGAATATTTCAAAGACAATACAAAAGAATATTGCTAAGTCTCTAATAGTAAATTCCAAAGAAAATATTGTGGAATATTATAATAGTGGAATAGAGTCAAAAGTTTCGAAAGATCTAGTTGAGAAAATTAAGCCTAGATATATGTTTACTACAAAAGAAAAACCCACCAGTTGGATTTCGGATGGATTAGAATGGAAAAAGATATGAAAGATTTTGATAAATGGAATAAAGTTAAAAAGATTATTGATGATAAAATCGTAGAAGATTCAGTCTTTTTTCATGAAAGAGATATCTGGTGGGGTGTACTTGGTTTAAATATTGGTATTGAAGCAAACGGCAAAAATGAATTGTTTGAAAGACCTGTATTACTCATTAAGGTATTTAATAAAGATATGATTTGGTGTCTACCGATTACCTCCACACTCAAGGATTCTCTTTTTTATTACAAAATACTCGTTAATGAAGAAGAGAACTCAGTAATGACTACACAAATAAGAACCATTAGCTCAAAAAGATTATTAAGAAAGGTGGGGATGATTGGAGAAGGTGAGTTTGAAGAAATACTTTATAGTTTAATTTTTTTCCTAAAAAACGAAAGCCCCCTTTCGGGAGCAATCTCGGAGGCCGAAGCCACTAATAGAACAATTATATACGAGTCCAATAATATTAGTCAAGAAGATAATGAGTCAGAATTAGATTAATTCATTTATTCAGTACAAGCACTAAGCATGATAATTAAATAATCCCAGCTTTTTTTAGAGTAACAAAAGCGCCTCTCTTCTGGATAGTCTTTAGTGCACGAGTAGAGATGGTAAGGACAAAGGATTTTTTTAGTTCAGGAACGTATATCTTCTTTTTTTGAAGATTTACATACTTTCTAACCATTCCAGTAGGGTTGAACTGAGTAGCACGAGTGGCATTTGAATATCCACCAGCTATCATTGAACTTCTTTTTGTTATTGCGCAGGCTTTAGCCATAGTGTTAGTATGCTATCATAGTAAATATATTAAGCAAGCGTATGGATGATTCAACAGCAATATTTCAAATAATAATACTTATAATGTCAGTCGTTATACATGAACTTTCTCATGGGTATACTGCTGAGCTTTTGGGTGATCCAACACCTCGTTTACAGGGGAGACTTACGTTAAACCCTATTAAACACCTTGATTTATTTGGTTCTTTTATAGTACCTATTATCACATCTTTAGCAGGATTTACTTTTGGTTGGGCAAAACCAATACAATGGAACCCCTACAATGTAAAGAATAAGAGATGGGGAGAGTTATTGATTGCTATTGCTGGACCCCTTTCAAATATGGTCATAGCTCTAGTTTTCGGTCTCGCTACTAGGTTTTTTGGGGATAACTTACCGACTTCTTTTATTATAATGTCTACTTATGTCATTTTTATAAACATAGTTCTTGCCGTCTTTAATCTAATTCCCCTTCCTCCGCTTGATGGGTCCAAGGCTCTTTTTGCTATTCTTCCACCTAGGATGATCGGTTTTCGTGAATTTGTGGAAAAGTACTCAATCTTTTTCTTTTTAATACTAGTCTTCTTTCTTTGGAGATTTGTAGAGCCAGTTATCCCTTTTATCTTCAAAATAATTACAGGAGTTGTGGTATAATTATTGCAGTTATTATTAATTATTAATTTATATAAAATATGAAAGCTTTACATTTAATTGCATTTATTTTAATTATTGTTGGATCTTTAAATTGGTTATCTATTGGTTTATTTGACACCGATTTCGTATTGTATCTAGGTGCGACGGTAGCAAAGGTAGTTTATATAGTCGTAGGTCTAGCTGCTATATTTGAAGTATTCACTCATAAGAGTATCTGTCGAAATTGTGGTGCATGTGGTGATTGTGGTACTTGTTCAACAGATAATAAGCAAGCTTAATTTGCCTTATAAATAATTTATCGAGATATTATGAAAAATAAAAAAAGATTGAAGGTTGTGACGGCGTCATTGTTTGCGCTGATTTCTTTAGTATTATTAATATCTCAGATAGATAACCATAGCTCAGTAAGTACAGAGGTATCATTAGTGGATTCTACATCTTTGATTGCGGCTTCGGTTATTCCTTCAGATAAGTCAGCGATTGTTATACCTAACGAGGACAGCCCCACTCTAGAGATTAAACCATTTGGAAAAGATCAGATATTATATGTAGGTGCAGACTGTTTTCAGGCTAAGTCATCTACTTACGGAAGCTTTACAGCAAATCAGAAAAAAAACCTTGAAACATATGATAAATATAAGATAGTGACTGATTTAAATAGTAAACTCTCGCTAGCTAATTCTTCAAAAACATACGCAATTCAAAAGCTAGATGAGGCAAATAAAGCTCTAAAGTTATTTGGTGAAATTAAAAAAGGAGAAATATATAATTTGGTAGTGTATCCGAAAGGGATTGAGTCCAACGGATTTTATGGTTCAGTTTCTGATTTACATTATGCTTGTGTGGGTAGTAAAAATGAACCAGGTAAGTCTAAGATTGCACTGGTTGGTACCATGGGTAATTCTTCATACAAGATATTATCTGATGATCCTAAGGGTTACAAAAACCTTCCGTTTGTGACTACAACATGGAACAATTTTGCAGCCAAAGGTAAATTGGGCTATACAGAACTTCTTGTTGCTTTTAAGAATTCAGATGATTATGATATTTCGCTTGATGATAGAAGAGAAGTAAGTAATAGAGATAAAGTTGTTATATCAGTCACGTCTAGTGGGGAAGATTGTATTAAGGTTGATTTTAAAAATAGAAAAGAAGAAAAATTAAAAGAAAATGCATGCGCTAGTAAGGCTGTTAGAGAAGAATACTCTAAATATATAGAAGATGTCTTGAAAAATAGAGTTAAGGATTATAGTGAGAAAGTAAAAAACTATTCAAAAGCTGTTAAAGATTTAGAAGATAAAATTAGTGGTGTAAAAATATAAATTGTAGCTTTAGGATAATAGATAAATCTTCAATTTGTTCTGTGCGCGATGCAGGACTCGAACCTGCGACCTTAGTGGTGTAAACACTCTGCTCTACCAACTGAGCTAATCGCGCATATAATTAATAACCCTTGTGTATTCTTAGATTATCCTATATTCTCATAATTATCAAGATACTAATATGGAAATACCTATTTTATACGAAGACAAGGACATTGTGGCGATAAATAAACCCGCCGGTATTGTTGTGCATCCAGATGGAAAATCAAAAGGTCCTTTTATTACAGACTGGGTCCTGAAAGAATATCCAAAAACGAAAAACGTGGGTGAACCTATTGAAACAAAAGATTATGGAGTTATAGAACGCCCAGGTATTGTGCATAGATTAGATCGAGATACTACCGGAGTTCTATTAATAGCAAAAACGAAAGCAGGTCATGCATGTTTAAAGGATCAATTTCAGGAGCGCACTCTTACAAAAAAATATATTACTTTTGTTTACGGGGAGATAAAAGATAAGTTTGGAATAATAAAAAGACCC
>CALRCS010000038.1 GCA_943354625.1 Candidatus Nomurabacteria bacterium
GAACTTTCTTTGAAATACAATTTACCATTTATTCAACATGTCACTCAGTATGGAGTCTTTAAACCTGAAGTTACTGATTTTGCTGGTCAATTTGTCAAACCAAAAGAGGATCATCAAAAAGCAGATATTGAAGTAATAAAATACCTAGCAGGAAAGGGTACTCTTTTTGCAAAAGAGAAAATAATTCACTCATATCCGCACTGTTGGAGATGTGATACTCCACTTCTAAACTACGCTACTTCATCATGGTTTGTAAAAGTAACTTCACTTCGCGATAGACTTGTTAAAGAAAATAAAAAAGTAAAATGGGTGCCAAAAGAGGTTGGGGAGGCACGATTTGGAAATTGGCTTCTCGGAGCACGTGATTGGGCTATTTCTCGTTCACGTTTCTGGGGAGCACCACTTCCAGTCTGGAGAGATGAAGAGACAAAAGAATCTTTTGTTTTTGGTTCGATAGATGATATGAGAAAGTGTAGTAAAGCAAAAAATACTTATTACGTATGTCGTCATGGTGAATCTGAAAATAATATAAAAAGAATAGTGAGTTCTGTAGCGGGAGATCCATATCACCTAACCGCAAATGGAAGAACACAAGTACAGACAGCTGCGAAGTGGTTTTCTGATAAGAAGATAGATTTAATTTTCGTTTCACCATTTTTGCGAACAAAAGAGACGGCTGAGATAATTGCAAGACATATTAATCTCGATAAAAATAAGATAATAGTAGATCCAAGAATCCATGAAATAAATGCTGGTATATGGAATGGTAAAAGTTTTGATGATTTTGTTTCCAATTTTGTTCATGCAAATCGTTTTGCGGAAAGACCTGAAGGTGGTGAAAATTACGTAGATATAAAGAAAAGGATGGGAGATTTTATCTATGATATAGAAAATAAACACAATGGTAAAAATATTCTAATAATAACTCATGACACCCCGCTATTCCTGCTTACTGCTGTTGTAAAAGGATTGAATAGAAAACAGTCCATTGAAATGCGTGGATCCACTGACCATTTCAATAAAAATGCAAAACCAGAGAAGTTAGACTTTCGTCCATTACCTCATAATTCCGAATATGAGATTGATTTACATAGACCATATATTGATGATATAGAACTTACATCAACAAAAGGGAATAAACTAAAACGAGTTCCTGAAGTTTTTGATTGCTGGTTTGAGTCCGGGTCTATGCCTTTTGGAGAGGTACATTATCCTTTTAATAAACAGGATTTCAATCCAAAACCAGGCCCTTTTAGTAAAATCTTAGGTAAAGCAAAGGGATATCCTGCAGACTTTATTGCTGAAGGATTGGATCAAACTCGAGGATGGTTTTATTCTATGCTTGTACTCGGCGTCGCTCTTTTTGGAAAATCTCCATATAAGAATGTGATTGTAAATGGAACTGTACTTGCGGAGGATGGCCAGAAGATGTCAAAAAGATTAAAAAATTATCCAGATCTTATGATAATTGTGAATAAGTATGGAGCAGATGCACTTCGATACGTATTGATGTCATCTCCAGTTGTGCATGCGCAAGATTTTGCTTTTATTGAAAAAGGTGTTGATGATGTAGTAAAAAAACATATAGGTAGACTGAATAATGTAGTCACTTTTTATGAAATGTATTATCAAGACGGTTTGGCTGAAGTACAAAGCACAAACAATCTTGATGTATGGATATCAACCCGACTAAAGGAATTAACAAGAGAGATAACAGAAAGTCTAGAAAAATATGAAATAGATCGTGCCACTCGACCGATTGCTGATTTTATCGATGATCTTTCGACTTGGTATATACGTAGGTCGCGTGATCGTTTTAAGAGTGAAGATAGAACTGAAGTAAATGCCGTGCTCTTAACTTCACGAACTGTCCTACTTGATTTCACAAAGTTAATAGCACCTTTTATGCCATTTCTAGCGGAAGATATTTATCAGAGGTTAAAGGGTCCACTGGAAAGTGTTCATTTAGAGTCATGGCCAGAGCCAGCGAAATTTGACGTAAAGGTTCTTCAGGGTATGAAAGAGGCACGACGTATCGCTTCTCTTGGACTCGAAGCGCGAATGAAAGCAAAAATAAATGTTCGTCAGCCTCTCGCAAAACTAAATGTGAAAGGTAATTTCCCAATTAATTTAATTGAAATAATAAAAGATGAAGTAAATGTTAAAGAGGTTGTTTCAGATACAGGTATTGTTGACGAAGTTTCTCTTGATACAATAATAACGCCCTCATTAAAAGAGGAAGGAGCTATTCGTGAATTTATTCGAGCTATTCAGGACCTCCGAAAAGAAAAAGGTCTGACAATTCAAGATCGCGCCACTCTGACTATAGATGCCGAAAAAGTTGTGATTGATTTAATAGTAAAAAATAAAGCAATGATTTCAAGTGCTACTTTACTGAAGGATATTGTATTTAAGAGTTTAGATGGGGAAGTTTTGAGTATTGGGGAATATTCTGTGAAGTTGAGTATTGAGAAATAGAAAAGATTATTTATGATGTGATATAAATTTGAATTTTTTAAATCCATATAGATTATGCACCACATATACACCACTCCCGCTTTCGTTATACATAGCAGTTCTCATGGAGAATCTGGTAAGTTCCTATTACTTTTTACTCGCGATTTTGGAATGATTGGTGCTACTGCACAAGGAATCCGTCTGGCGCAGTCAAAACTGCGTTATCATGTCCAAGATTCTTGTCTTTCAAATATTTCTATTGTGCGTGGAAAAGAGGTCTGGCGTCTAACTGGTGCACAGGAACTTTTTCATGAAAAAAATACGATACTGCACCTTAAAATTCTTAAACTCTTGAAGCGCCTTCTCCATGGTGAAGAAAAAAACGATAAACTTTTTGGGATAATTGAGGAATTATACAAGACTAGTATTAACGAGGTTGATTATGAGATTGTTGAGTGTTTAACGATTTTGCGAATATTAAATACATTGGGTTATATAAAAAATAATGAGGAAATAGGTAAGTTTTTACAGAATAATTTTATAGATAAAGAGCTTGTTTTACAATTCCTTCCTATTAAGAGTAAAGTAATTCAAATTATAAATAATGCCCTAAAGGAGAGTCAGCTATAATGTACACACAATTAACCTTTTGGCTCTTATGGTATAATAAATTGATATGAATGAAGAAGATAACAGTAAAGTTGATGACTTGAATAGGTCTCTATACTCAAGAAGTTCACCAGAAATACGCTCAAAAAGAAGATTGAGATTTGATGAACAAGAAGTTGATGTAGAGAAAGATTGGAAACACCCAGATGAATCTGAGTCACAGGGTTTAGTATTTAATCAAAATAATAAGAGTAAAGCTATGTCATTTCTCACAAAAATTTTAGTTACGTCATTTGTTTTTTTCCTTATAGCGCTTAGTATCGGTGCGTATTTTATTTTCAATGGCTCAAATGTCGTATCAGCAAATAACGTAGATATAAATATAGAAGGACCAGTATCCATTGCCGGAGGGGAGCCAGTATCTTTTGATATTAAAGTCTTAAATCATAATAATATTAAACTCGAATCAGTGAGGCTAACGGTTGATTTTCCAGCAGGTACTACCGATGCCCAAGATAGTACAAAAGAGTTAAAGAGCTACACTGAGACTTTAGATGATATTGCCCCTGGAGGAATAGGGCAAAAGACTATAAAAGCCGTGGTATATGGAGAAGAAAATAGTAGAAAAGAAATAAAGGTTTCAATAGAGTATAAAGTCAAAGGTTCCAATGCCGTTTTTCCAAAAGAAAAAACTTTTGATTTACTTATCTCATCATCACCACTATCTATATCAGTATCCTCATTTAAAGAGGTAAATTCTGGTCAGGAATTTGAATTATCTGTAATGGTTAATTCAAATTCAAGAGAGATAATTAAAAATCTACTTTTGAAGGCTGTATATCCATTTGGTTTTACATATACTTCATCAGATCTAAAACCTTATTCTGATAATAGTACTTGGAGAATAGGTGATATTCCACCGGGAGGGAAGAAAATAATTAAAATAAAAGGAAGACTCGAGGGACAAGACGATGAGGTCAGGGTATTTCGTTTTAATATAGGCGCCTATCGTCTAGGAAATGAAAAAGTAATTGGAACTCAATACATATCTGGCACAAAAGAGGTATCTATTAGGAAACCTTTTATGACTGTTGGTATTTCTATGAATGGTGATGATTCAAATCAAGCATTCATAACAACATTCAATAATTCCGTAAAAGTTGATATTTCATATTTTAATAACCTTCCAACATCTATAATAAATGCAGAAATTCACGTGGTACTCTCTGGATCATCTTTTGATAAAGCATCTGTATCACCAGGTGATGGTCTATATAGATCAGCTCAAAATGAAATAGTATGGAATAGTATTACTACAAGTGCTCTAAACAATATAGAAGCCGGGGGAAATGGAATAGTGAGTTTTAGTGTCTCACCGAGAGATTTTAGTACAGTAAAAAAGTTAATTACTGATCCAGAATTGAAGTTTATTGTAAGTATAAAAGGAAGAAGAAATTCTGAATCAAATGTCCCTGAGGATATAAGTTCGACAGCTAGTAGGCAGATAAAAGTTTCTTCAAATATCTCTTTGGGTGGACAGACGTTACGTTCATCACCGCCTTTTATAAATACTGGACCTATACCTCCACGTGCCGAACAGCAAACTACTTATACAGTACGTTGGATTGTAGATAATACAGTAAACAATGTAAGCGGAGTGCAGGTTAGATCTAGCTTACCTTCATATGTAAAATGGCTTGGTAAAATAGAGCCTTCTACGGATGATCTAACCTATGATAGTGTAAACGGCCAGTTAGTGTGGAATATCGGAAGTTTGGGTACGTATACAGCTGGCAGTTCAAGGAGAAGACAAATCGCTTTTCAGGTATCATTGAATCCAAGTATCGCTCAAGTCGGAGCTATACCAATATTAGTAAACCAATCAAGCATTTCAGCTACAGATGACTTTACAGGTGAAGCATTAAAGGGTAATCTTAGTCCACTTTCGACAAGATTTAGTACAGACCAGATATTTAAAGATGGAGATGAAATGGTAGTAAAATAATAAAAATAAATGACAAATAAACCAAATACAGAAGAGACAAAGATGGAGAAAATAGTATCGCTGACAAAACGAAGAGGCTTCGTATACCCATCATCAGAAATATACGGTGGAGTGTCGGGTGTATATGATTATGGTCACTACGGTATTCTTCTTAAAGAAAATATAAAAAATCTTTGGCTAAAATCTATGATACAGATGAGAGACGATATCTACGGTCTAGATAGTGCAATCTTTATGCATGCACAGGCTTGGGTAGCCTCAGGTCATGTTGATGGTTTTAATGATCCACAAGTCGATTGTAAAAACTGCAAAGCACGTTTCCGCGCAGATCATATCCTAGAAGATCATGGAATAAATGCTGATAAGATGCCTATTGAATTTATTAATGAAAAACTTGATGAGCTTCGAAAAGCAAAGAAATTGAAATGTTCAAATTGTGGATCTACTGATCTTACTCCTGCAAAGACTTTTTCATTGATGGTAAAGTCCAATTTCGGTTCACCTGTAGATACTATCACTGATGAAAATGTTATGTATTTGAGGCCTGAAACATGTGGAGGCATTTATCTTGAATACAAAAATACCCTAGACACCCTTCATCCAAAACTTCCTTTTGGTATTGCACAGGTTGGAAAAGCTTTCAGGAATGAAATCGCTGCAAGACAGTTTATTTTTCGTACTAGAGAATTTGAACAAATGGAAATGCAATATTTTCATGATCCAAAGGATACGAAGGAGCTTTATGAAATGTGGAAACAGATCAGGTGGAATTGGTATATAGAAAATGGTATTCCAAAAGAAAAATTGAGATTTTTTAAACATGAAAAGTTAGCACACTATGCAAGTGAAGCTTTTGATATAGAATACAACTTTGGATTTTTTGGAGATTCATTCAAGGAGGTTGAAGGAATTCATGCAAGAGGGGATTGGGATCTATCACAACACTCAAAGTTTTCTGGTGTAACTTTGGATTATTATGATGAAGAAACTAAAAAAAGATTTATTCCACATATCTTGGAAACTTCAGCTGGACTAGCGCGAATGATGCTCATGTTTCTCGATAATGCATACACTGAAGATCTTTCAGGTGAAGAGCCAAGGGTATACCTAAAACTTCCACCAAATCTCGCACCAGTTAAGGTTGCAGTATTTCCTTTATTAAAAAATAAGCCGGAACTTGTAGCAAAAGCAAAAGAAATCTTCAATTTTCTTCGACAAGATTTTATGTGTGAGTTTGATGACAATGGAAATATTGGTAAGAGGTATCGTCGTCAAGATGAAATAGGTACACCTTACTGTGTGACTGTTGATTTTGATACTATTGAGAAAGGTGCAGGAGTTACTGTGAGAGATAGGGATACTGGAAAACAGGAGAGGGTGAAGATAGAGGAGTTGACAAAGTACATGGAAGGTGCTATTACGTAGAAGTAGTACTTTGATATATAAATCTGTGGTCATAGCCAAAAGATGCTGAAAAAGCCTTATAAATCGGCATTTTCTAGCTATGACCATTCTGGTCCTAGTAACTACTTCTATTAGGAGTAGTTAAATAACAACTATCAGTTGGAGTTAGGAAAAATTATGAAATATCCAAAAATTCAGTTCGGGGATGTCGAAGCGGTCTGGAACAAGCTTGGAGGAGAAGAAGGTGCAGCCCGATTTCTCCGGGGCGAGTTTGTGCTCGTTCCGACCACAGTCATTTCGTTCACCGGCAACTTCAACCCCGAGACCTTCAGTGGTCTGGGGGAGGGTTGGAAAATCCTCCCTGAGGAAACAGATATTCGGGGTGAAAGTCTCCCCGGTCTAGATTTCTCAAAGGTCAGGTTTGAAACCTGCCTCAAGGAGGGAGAGACCTTCA
>CALRCS010000039.1 GCA_943354625.1 Candidatus Nomurabacteria bacterium
CCACCCATTTTTACTGGGGCTATGGTGTGGCGGGGCTGAATACAGATGCAGTCGGCGCGGAAGCTCGGGGGTCTGGGGGGAGAGGTTTCCGCGCCGTCCCATGCTTTTCGAGGGAATCCTTAAATACAAAAATATCATAATATCTAAACTTTGGAATAGAATATAAGGTATTACTAATTTGTGAAAGAAAAAAGCCACGCAGTGTGAGTGCGGGGCTGTGTAACCGAAGATTGCTTTTACGGAACACTTTGTTGTGAACCGATTGGATTTTCACCCTCCTTGATCTTATCCTTCCGGACCCAAGTAGGGCGTACCCAGATTGTGGCGAAGGCCGTGGGATCATTACCGAACCCACTCGGTCGTCTCCAGTATCCTCTCCTGAAATGAGGCCGGACACCTCCACCAGTTTCCTGATCGGAATGTGTTCCATTCGATTGTGAGGAGAATGCTGTCGATGTCGAGAGTTCGAACAACTCAGCACCAGTAGTAATTCGTCGTTTTTTATTCGGCTTCGAATTAACTGGATGTTGAATTTTTGTGACTTTCTCTCCATCATGCTCCCGTGCAGATTGCAGATAGAGATTTGTGCCGAGGGCCAACTGAAATATCATCTCCCAATCGTCACGCTCATCTGCGGGTGCACTTTCGAAAATGCTCTCTCTGCATGATTTGGTATCGAAGAGAAAACACGTGTACCCGGTCACAAAGCGCGACTGAGCTTTCCTCGTGAATTTGTCGAGAAACTTCATGAACCCTGGATTGCGGTTCTGAGCGTCCTTCTCGGCTCGCTGTTTTTCCCGTTCATCGAACGGTTCGTAATCCTCATACTCTTTCGGGTATGACCTGATGGACAGAGCTTTCGTGTTGGGACAGTAGGAACACAGGATGAAATCATGTTTCCTACCCGCAGAAGAAGTTATTGGCTTCTCAAGCCGGATCACAAATGCTTGTGACACCCACTTCATGCCTTCGGCAGAAAAATCCGGTAGATCGGTTGCCAAAAGCATTTCGCAAAGGGCACCCGATATACTGAAGATTCTTTTCGAATGAAAGTACCAGTCAGCTAAATCCGAAGCATTGTCGAAGGCAAACTTATACTGATCCCCGGCATCAAATAAATCACTACAGATCTGCATTGAGGCTGCCATGTTTCTTTCGACAAGAGCCTTCCGTAAGGTATGAGGCTCTGGCACATGACTCACATCTCCACCATTACTTTTAACTCCGAGACGGACGAGCCATAGGGCATCCTCGTGCTCATTTAAGATGTTTTCGAGACGGTCTGCTGTTTTCAAATAACCCTCCTTTCTTTGGTAAATTGTTGATCCTTTTCCTAAAAACTACCTTAACACACCAGATTGACTTTGTAAAGGATTTATGCTAGGTTTTCCATAGTTCTTTGAGTTCCCCAACCATGTAGTATACTTAACCCCATGAACACAACTACTTCAGTTTCGGCAGAAGGGTTTACCCTTCAACTCTCTCGGAGAGTCCTCGAACCTGAAGAAGTAATTTCAGGGGAAGAGGCAAAAGCATACGCCAACCGGCGTGACAACAGGACGTTGAGCTCAAAACTCATCGCTACCGACATTGTGGAGAAGCTCTCGCTCACTCCTGCATCAAACGTTTTGGAAGTTGCCTGCGGTCCTGGTCAACTTGCTTATGAGCTTTGGAAAGTCGTAGGTTGCTCGATAATGGCAACTGACGGCAGCCCCGAACTCATTGAGGCAGCAACCGATCGCTACAAGGAAACTCCAATCCGCTTTGTTACGGAAAATCTGCACAGCCATACCGGAAAAGAAGAATACGATGCAGTGATCTGCAAAGATTCATTTCATTACTTCTTTGATTCCGAGAAGGCAGTCGCAGAGATGCTCTCACTCTTGAAGCCGGGCGGTAAAATCTACATTTTCGATCTGTGCAGAAATGTGCGAATCGAGGAAGTGGAATATCGCTTATCTTCAATACAGGCATCACATGAGCAGATGCGCTTCCTCAGGTCCTTGAACGCTTCACTTACAGTTCAGGAATTTGAAGAAGCTTGCGGCTCAGCTAAGGTTTCCGTTTTCTATCCCCTTGGTTTCTCGCAAGAGAATCTGAAGGCGCACGAAACAGAGATTGGGGCTGATGTCGTGAAGGAGTTTCAACTCTCCTCGCTGTTCTCGGTCTACGTAATTGAAAAAGGAGGTGTGAATCGTGAATAATCAAACTCCCGAACTGATCCACCAAGTATTCACACTCCTCGAAGTCGAAAACTTCTTTGCTTTATCGAGAGCCTACACCCGAGAAGATCAGAAGCTCATGAAAAGTGGAGAATGGGATCCTCAAAATCCCGCTCTTATCACCAACAGAGTGAAGAAGTTTCTCGAGCAGATTGATCCGAATGACCTTAGTGAGAATGACAGGAGTTGGTACTTCGAAGTCCTCTGGTTCTGGTATCACCATGCGACAAGTTGCACTTCGTGGATTACGAACCGACCGCTTGCACAAGCTTACGCTACTAAGGCACTTGCTTTGCAGGAAAAATGCCAACCGGAAGGCTTCGGCCAACCGAATCGCATCACTCGACTTCTCTGGCTTATTGTTCACGACAGAGTGGATGAGGCAAGAGAATGGATGGCACAGAAGCCAGTCGGTGCTGATGAAGTCGAACACAAAAACGGTCTTGAACTTATCGAGGAATATGAACAGCGAAAGGCCAAATGAAATTCACGGGCGACCAAGGCAGAAATGCTAAGGTCGCTCTTTTTATTTATTTTCTGCTTTTCTCATATTCCAGTGATTTTTCCGCTGGTGATATACCTCCAATAGCCTTGTGGGGAAAATAATTCCAAGCATCAGTAACCAATTCCAGAATATTACTCAATTCTATATCACCTTCGCCAGTATCAAACATAGCAATGACATCCGTTAAATCATCCTGACCTTCTTCGTTGTAAATGATTTCCTTTATATGGTCTAGAGTAAAATCACTTTTGGCTTCTTTGAGAAAATTTATCATCTCTTGCTCAATTTCTTTACGCTTCACTATAATTTCTTGTTTTGATTCGATTTCCATAAAAATGTTTTTATACTTACTTTTTGGAATGAGGAGATTAAGCAACTTTTACCAATTCGTAATTATCTATATTATTGTTTATTCCTATCACATGGTCAAGATAAACATTGATATTTAACATAAAGTCGCTCCATTTGACAGGATAAATATAGGAATGGTCATCACCTGTGTGATGGTGATTATTGCAAGTCGTGCAACGGATTAGATTTTTTTCATTTCTGTTAAACATATTATTTCCAAGAATTTTGAATAGTGAATCAGTACTCCACCTTGTTACACATGAGTAATGATTAACTATATATGAATAGCTTCCAGTTTCATCTGGAATTACGACAGCTAATATCCCATTTGCCCCACTCGTTCTATCATCCCTTGTCTTCTCCCGTAAAGAATATGCCACTTCCCAAGGTATCCACTGGTCTGCTTCAGGTTTGTAAATTTCCTTCATGTTTTTTGAAATCAAAACCACAGTCACGCTACTGTCATAGATTTTATTGCGCAAATTTGAAGCGATCGTCTCATCTTTAAAGCCACTCATATCCTCTCCATCATCCTCTCCCTTAATTATGTGGTCATTCGCATCCAGATGATCATGCAACCAATTTACATAATGTCTTACTGTCGTAGGATCATTTTCTCCAGCTCTATGTATATGTTGAACGCTGGAATCGCCGTACTTATAACTCACAAAAACTTTTCTTGCCATATTTTTATAGAATTAAAATAATAATTATGTGAACCAATACTAATCCACCATAAAACACAAACAGTGTCGAAGAAAGAGAGCAATCAAACCAACTCTCTCCTTTTTCACATCTCTCTGTTTTCATTGAAAAATCGATTTCATTTTCTTTTTTCTTTGCTATACGCTCATAGAGATCGCGAAAAAGCTTCTCTTGATACAAGTAATAACCGTCTAGTATCCAAAAGAAAAATAAAACAGAAAGTGAGACCATGATATACCGACAATCTAGATCCTTTAATCCAAATGCTAGCAATCCGCCGACAACAGTTATCGTCCACCCCTTCAATAGAAAGGAATTATTAGCCATTCTATTTATAGTTGTCTGTATAAACTCAAGATGTTTTAGTTTTGCTTCCATGATTTGTGGATAACCTCGCTTTGTCTTTCGGCTTCCGTTCGGTTATAATCAAATTGTAGCGCAAGTAGATTTTTAATGCAATATGTCAAACCTCACAAAAAAACAAAAACAAGTCTTTGACTTCATAAATACCTATATTTCTGAAAATGGCATATCTCCGACGATTGAAGAAATACGAAAAAAGCTGAAACTCAAAGCAGTTTCTACTATCCACGAGCATATTGATTCCCTCAAAGAAAAAGGGTATCTTTCGAGGTCTGAAAATTCAGCGAGAGGTCTATCTTTGAGGAGAGAAATAAAATCTATTATAGAAATCCCCATTGTCGGAAGAATCGCTGCTGGATACCCAATAGAAACAATAGAAAATGTTGAGGATACTATTTCTATAGTAAATCCGAGTATTAAAACTTCTGAGGGATATTATGCTTTACGTGTTGTAGGAGAAAGTATGATTGACGAAGGTATCTTTGACGGAGATATTGTTGTAATAAAAAAGCAATCCGTCGCAGAAAATGGACAGACAGTTGTGGCAATTATTGATGATAACGAAGCTACACTCAAAAAACTCTATCGTGAAAAAAGTAGAGTAAGGCTTGAGGCACGGAATCCAAACATGCCATCATTATTTAGAACGGATGTAGAGGTGCGAGGTGTAGTTGTTCAAGTTATAAGCAACATTACTGACAAGCCGGAAAAAATCATCTCTAAAAAAACCAAACATGGATTTAAGACAATCGATCTTTTTGCTGGTGTCGGTGGAATACGTCTAGGATTTGAAAGAGCTGGATTCAAAACAGTTTTCGCAAATGATTTTGAGCCTCAATGCAAAAATACCTACGATATGAACTTCAGAGATTCAAAATTAGTAGTTGAGGATATTAGAAATATTGGAATTGATGATCTTCCAAGTTTCGATTTTCTGCTAGGAGGCTTCCCTTGCCAAGCTTTTTCCATTGCAGGATACAGACAAGGATTCAATGATGAAAAAGGGAGAGGAAATTTATTTTTCGATATAGCGAGAATTCTTGAAGCACGAAAACCTGAAGGTTTTCTACTTGAGAATGTAAAAAATCTGAAGAGTCATGACGGAGGTAAGACTTTTAGGATTATTCAGGAGACATTAGAAAATCTAGGATACCACCTTAAAACAAAAGTCCTTAATAGTATGGAATATGGGAATATCCCACAAAATAGGGAGCGTGTTTATATGGTAGGTTTCAAAAATAAAAATTATTCTGATAAATTTGAGTTTCCTAGTCCGGTAAAATTGACTGTAGGTATCGCTGACTTATTAGAAAAAGATGTACCTGAAAAATACTACTACAATGGTAAGCCACTATTCGAAAAACTAAAAGGTTCCGTAAAAGAAGAAGGAAAAGTATACCAGTGGCGTAGACAATATGTCCGGGAAAATAAGAGTGGTGTCTGTCCTACATTAACCGCAAACATGGGAACTGGCGGACACAATGTGCCTATTATTAGAGACCAAAAAGGTATCCGGAAATTGACCCCATTGGAATGTGCGCGTATTCAAGGATTCCCTAGTGACTATAAGATTCCTAAATTAGCAGACTCTGCTTTGTATAAGCAATTTGGGAATTCTGTTAGCGTCCCAGTTATTGAAGCTGTAGGTAGACAGATGATGAAAGCGATGCAGTAGTTACCAAACTTTTACTTTTGTCGCAATTGGCTTCAGTTCACTCTTTACGATAATATCTTTTTTGATACAAAATCTTGGTCGACGACCTTCTCCTTGTTGATCTGTAAGTCTTTGACTTTTGTTTACCCTGTTTCTATAAATTAATTTACTTGGTATCTGATAAATATCAAACTTTCCATCAACTTTTCCTTCATTATAAAAATCAAGAAAATATAAGTCATCCCATTTTGACCTCGGTCCAAAAGAAGTCAGATCGTTCTCTACACTACAGGCCTTGATCTGTTCTGCTCTACCTGTCTTTTCATTAAAAGTGTCAAATGATGTATTTGAGAGTCCATATGCTGATATAAAACGAGACGAACCAGACCAGAGGCAAAAAGCAACTTCAGAAAGCCCCTCTGGAAAATTTGGCTCACGAGACTTATAGTCTCGCATACCCATTTTCAACCCCCTCCATAAATCAAAAATAGATTTCCATTTTTCACCATCAGATTTTGTAAAATCCATTATTTCCAATGAACATTCTTCTCCAAAGACTTTAGTTTGTATTTTACGAATATTCATGAAATTATCTGACGAAATAATCTAAAGATTTTTTGTAAATCTTTGCAAACTCTTTTAATTGCAATACATCAAAACGTCTTTGACCTGATTCAATTTTTGAAAGATAAGACTGGGTTTTACCGAGTCTTTCCGCAACCTCAACTTGTCCTAGACCAGACTCAAGTCGTGCCTTTATCAAACGTTCAACAATTACATTATGATCCTTTGTATATATTGCTCTGGGCATTACATTGATAGTATATTATTCCATTGTGTTATATTCCAAATTGCCATATAATGCAATGGGTCCCCCCCCCGAAAAGCATGGGACGGCGCGGAAACCTCTCCCCCCAGACCCCCGAGCTTCCGCGCCGACTGCATCTGTATTCA
>CALRCS010000040.1 GCA_943354625.1 Candidatus Nomurabacteria bacterium
ATATCTTGCGGTTCCTGTTTGTATTGGCGCTGTAACTCACGGCCAGCGAGTATATTGAAACGTTGATCAGTACCACCTATTTCTACATCAGCTTTGACAGCAACAGAATCATAACCTTGCATTAAAGGATAGAGTAATTCACGTAAAGAAACCCTTTTACCAGTATCGAGTCTTTTTTTAATATTATCCCTAGAGATAAATTCATTTAATGAAAAAACATCAGCCTGTCTACTGATCTCATGATAGTTTAATTTTGCCAACCACTCGCTATTATAGTGGACTTCACATTTTTTTATATCAATAATTTTCTCAACTTGCTCTATATAACTTTTGAGATTCGTTTTAACTGTATCCTCTGATAACATCGGTCTTTCACTTTCTTTATCAGATGTATCACCGATAACACCAGTAAAATCACCAATAATAAAAACTATCTTATGCCCAAGCTCTTGGAAATCTCTGAGTTTAAATAATGGTATCGTTCGACCAATATGAACATTCGGACTTGTAGGATCAATCCCTAGTTTAATACGTAACTGTTTTCCACTCTTTAGTTTTTCTTCTAAATGATTTCTATCTATCACCTCTTCAACTCCGCGAGATAATAGTTCATCAATTTTATTCTGTTCAGTATTAATGTTCATATATTTAATAAATTATTTTTAAGAAACTGTGCGCGTGGTAGGGCTCGAACCTACGACCTAGCGTGTATAAGACGCTTGCTACTACCAACTGAGCTACACGCGCATATCACCACCCCTCTCACCTATTACATTACCAATAAATTTGATTCCCATCAAGACATACATAGCAAGACTTGTATCGTTTAATATAATGTTACAAGTACCATGTCCAAAGTTACTTTTGTAAGTCAAACCAGTCATCTTGGATTTCTTCACCCAAGTCTTATTAAACTTAGTTTTATCAATACCAAACTCCCTACTCCAAAATGAAATTTCCTTTTGCACATTCATATCCTTATATACATGCAACTTAATTTTCAACTTTTCCTTTGGAACTTTCAGTAGTTTTAACCATTTCAAATACATTTTAAGCATTCCTGGATCAGTATTTGTAAATACCAATGTACTTCTCCTGGTTTTCCCTCCCTCAGCCCAATATAAAAAGAATCCTGCAATAAATAACTCTCTTTCAGTAAGATTTCCTATATCTTTCTTTACTTGATCATATGCAATAGAAAAACCAAACTCCCTCTTTTTCCTCATTGTATTTATATATCTTTCGATTCTCTGGGGATTATTATCTCGTAACTCTCGAATTCTTTTTTCAGAAAGTGGATAGGGTTGGAGCCATCCACTCAAAGTACTTTTACTCAAACCAAGCTTTTCTTTTATTTGACTGTAGCTGTATCCTTTCTTACGAAGCTTTATTGCTTCTGATTTTTCCTTGTATCTTGCCATATATTTTCGAACTATTAGATTATAATAAATATATTATAATTCAATGGTTCGAATCCTGCAAACTTTTTGACTAAACAGAGTGCTCAATATCTAACTTCTTCTTCGGCTGTATTCCATGCGCTATGATAATACTCTCGTATTCTTCCCTTTCTATATTTTCTACTTCTATCAATCTCTTTGCTATAGCATCAAGAGCTGATTTATGTGTAGTCACTATATCTTCTGCTTTTTTATATGCTTCATCCATTATACGCGCTACTTCCGCATCAACATCAGAAGCCAATTTCTCTGAAAAAACATTTTCATCGACACCCTTTCCAAACATTGCTCGTCCACCTGATCCTTCCAAAGCTAGCACTCCAATCTTTTCTGACATACCATACTTCGTAACCATATCACGAGCAAGTGAAGTAGAAACTTGAAGATCATTTGATGGACCAGTTGTCACATCATTAAACATCATTTTCTCTACAACGTAACCACCAAGTGAAACGGCAATATCATCAAGGAATTCTTTTTTACTTTGCATTTTCCTATCTTCAAGTGGTAAATGCAGAGTATATCCAGCAGCACGTCCACGAGAAATGATGGAGATTTTATGAACTGGATCTGCAAAAGGTAGAACTGATGAAATGAGAGCGTGTCCCGCTTCATGATATGCTGTGATTTCTTTTTCTTTTTTTGAAAGTAAATGACTCTTTCTCTCTGGACCTAGCATTACCTTTTCTATAGCGCGCACAAGATCGTATTGAGCAATTTTTGTGCGATTTTCACGAGCAGCAAGAATAGCTCCTTCATTCATAAGAGAATAAAGATCAGCACCAGAAAATCCTGGTGTTCTCTCGGCAATCACACGAAGCACAACATCTTCAGCAAAAGGCTTTTTTGTAGAATGGATTTTAAGAATTTCTTCACGATCATTTCTATCTGGAAGATCGATAGTCACTCGACGATCAAATCTTCCTGGACGAAGGAGTGCTGGATCTAGTACATCTGGCCTGTTTGTGGCCGCCATGACTATTACTTTTTCATTTGGCTCAAAACCGTCCATTTCTACGAGGATTTGGTTTAATGTCTGTTCACGTTCATCATTTCCTCCACCAACTCCAGTTCCTCGAACACGTCCTACAGCATCTATTTCATCAACGAAGATAATAGCGGGTGCTACTTGTTTTGCCATTTTAAATAAATCACGAACACGAGATGCTCCAACTCCCACAAACATTTCTACGAACTCTGAACCAGAGATTGCAAAAAAAGCTACGTTACTCTCACCTGCGACAGCTCTTGCAAGCATCGTTTTTCCAGTTCCCGGTGCCCCCATCAATAGAATACCTTTTGGAATCACCGCACCAATTTCTAGAAACTTCTTTGGATTTTTTAGAAAATCAACAATCTCTGCAAGCTCTTGTTTTGCTTCCTTTGCCCCTGCAACATCTTTGAATGTTACTTTTTCTTTTGTATCATCTGGCATTGTGATACGTGCTTTTGATTGACCAAAAGAAAATGCTTGCATGCCAGCTCCTTTTACTTGTCTTGTCATAAACCAAACAAGTAAAGCAAGAAACAATATTGGAACAATAAAAGGAGCCACTTGAATAAGCCAAAAAGAAAAACCACTCGGACCTTCAATATTTATTTTAACAGCATTGAGTTTTTCTGGAGTAAGTCCGTATCTTGTAAATGTTTCTGTAACAGAAGAATCGACTTCCTTTTTTGCAGTCTTTAAGGTTTTATCAGAATATAGAGCTATCAAATCATCACCCTTAACAGTAACCTCAGTCACTTTCCCCATTCCGATATCATGAACTAGATCAGAAAGAGCGATGTTTTTTGTATTAGTATTTTGATCAGCTATAATTGAATAGAAACTTGTAATTAGAAAAAGAATAAGAATGGCTATAGATATAGAGTTAATTAGACCAAACTTACTTGGCTTTTTATTCCCCTTCTTTTGCCCCTCTACTTTTTGCTTTTGATTATTACCAGCCATCATTTGATTATACTTAAAATAAGGAAAAATGCTATTATGTCACTGTTATGAGTGAACAGCTTATATACAATAAAAAAATAAACCTAGACTATGAGATTCTCGAGACTTTTGAGGCTGGTATTGAGCTTTTAGGTCTTGAAGTAAAAAGTCTTCGTAAAAATCAAGGTTCCCTTCTTGGAGCGCATATTACTGTGCGTGGTGGAGAAGCTTTTGTCATTGCTTTAAACATTCCTCCATATCAAGTAAAAAATACTCCAAAAGATTATGAGCCAGAGAGAAATCGTCGCATTCTTTTAACAAAAAAAGAAATACAACAACTAGCTTCACTTGAAGCTAAAAAGGGTTTGACAATAGTACCAGTTTCAATGTATAGTAAGGATAAGAAAATCAAGGTTCAGATCGCTGTAGTTCGCGGTAAAAAGAAATACGATAAACGCGAAGACATAAAAAAGCGAGAAGTGGACCGTGATATTCGAAGAGAGTTTAGTGATCGTTGATAATTACCCATTTGGGGATAAGCGCAGCACTATCCTCGCATGGGGATAACCCTAGCGTATTCGCTAGGAGCAATCCTCGCATGGGGATGAAAGGCCTCGACAGTTGAGGTTCTCAGTATTGTGCATTGTAGAGCTCCGTCACCTCTTAAAAATGACGGAAATGTTAAATGCTACATCAGCTATAACAAAGGTAAAATCTGCTGTGTCTCCATATTTTGGAGCCAACAGTTTTGCTTTCGCTTACGCAACAGTCTAAATTTATTTAGCTGTTCCCTAAGCGACGTTCCACACTATGTTGGTCTATATTAGTGTTGGAGTGATATAACCATAGACACAGAATTATGCCACTTTCCTAACATAATTTTAAATAAGGGAATCGCCTACATATATTTTGTTTACTTTATAGTATGTAGGTTAAAAGGGGGCGACCCCGCTAAAGTTTACTATACAATGTAGAAGCAGTATTGGTCTTCATCTGCACGGCGGTTCGATTCCGCCCATCTCCACCAATATTTTTTCGCCTTGACTTCTAGTAAGTTTTTGTTAATATATAAACATACCTTCTGTTGCTTCGGTGGCAGAACGCGAAACCGCAACCTTGTGTTGCGGTTTCTGTATTATCTAGATATTATTGTTAGGTGAAAATAAATATCTACATTGATGGATTTAATTTATACTACGGATGTTTGAAAAACACCCCTTATCGTTGGCTTGATTTAAATAAAATGTGTCAACTTCGTTTTCCAAATGATGAAATCGGAAGGATCAAATATTTCACGGCCCCAATTAAAATTAGAATGAATGATAGTGATCCAGATAGACCCAATAGACAACAGATATACTTGAGAGCCTTGAAGACCGTGCCAAATCTAGAAATTATTGAGGGAATTTTTCTAAGACATAAAGTATCAATGAAATTGGCTAATAAGGACGGCTACGCTTTAGTAATTAAACATGAAGAAAAAGGCACTGACGTTAATATTGCCACTCACTTAGTTCATGACGCTCATAATAAATGTTTTGAGAAAGCAGTAGTAATTTCAAATGATTCAGATTTAGTAACTCCAATTAGTATAGTCACGAATGAAATGAAGCTACCCGTCACAATTATAAATCCCTTTGAAAGAAATAGTATACAACTTCAAAAAGTAGCCACAGATGTAAAACATATAAGAAAAGGATTGCTTAGGGTAAGTCAATTTAGTGAGAAATTGACTGATGAAATTGGTGAATTTAGTATTCCTGAAAAATGGAAAGTTACGAAGACTGAAAAAGTCCAGTAGATTCCGCCCATCTCCACCAATTTTTTAAATTAAGCTCATTTCCCCGCTACACATAATCCATGCTAAACTTATCTTATTAATACTTAATAATAATTACATGCTCACAACTATCGCATTTATCCTCATCGTTTTATGGTTAATAGGTTTTATTGGACTACACATTCTTGGATCTTTCATCCACATCCTGCTTGTCATCGCAATTATAATGTTTCTAATTAGAATAATTCAAGGTAAAAATCCTCTAGCATAATCATACTTAAAGTTGACAATTATACTATAATAATCCACTATTGCAGTGGCTAAATCACTGGCTTGCTACCAATAACAACCGGGAAAAATCTATGAATGAAAATTTCAGTCATCCAGAACTTCGCGATGGAGAGAAGCTTCTCACAAATGCGACATATGAGGAGTCCCTAGAAATTCCATTTAAAAGTAAACGGCTAGGTACCCACGCTTACGATGAGTCTGGGGAACGTATTGGATCACCACAAATCAGACCTGTTTTTGTTCAAAAGGAGGAGTTAGAAGCGGGCACCCAGTAAGTGCCCCTTCTTTTATTTATATGATTTTTTTTATTTGATATTTGTCTTACTTTGTGATATTTTTTAAAATAGATTATGAAAATAATACAGTTGCTCTTTGCAACACTCATCGGAATCTTCAGTACAAATGCTGGAGGTCTAACAACCGCAATATCTAACAAAGCGTGGGGGGCTTTTCCTGGAGGTAATGACGCCATTTCCCTCAATAATTTTGAGAGCGTGGTCGGAAAACCTGTTGGAATCATGTCAGTCTTTATTCACTGGGGGAATAACAAAGACTTCCCTACTGAACTTTCTCAAGTTGTTGGACAGAAAGGAAAAACTCTCCTGATCTTTTGGGAAGCGATGGACTACAATAAAACCATTAATGAACAGGGTCCGTACTCATATGATGCCATCAATAATGGAAGATGGGATAGTTACATTAAAAATTTTGCAATCAATGCGAGAATGTATGGGGCGCCTGTTGTCATTGCCCCATTCTCAGAAATGAATGGAAATTGGACACAATGGGGTATCACTGTAGGTAACAACACTGCCCAAAAGCACATAAAGGCGTGGAGACGAATTTATGGTATCTTCAAATCAAACAATGCAACCAATGTGAAGTTTGCATGGGTGGTAAACTGTAATGCGGTTCCAGATACTTTTGCGAACAGATTTGAAAAATTCTACCCTGGTAATGCCTACGTCGACTATGTTGGTGTTGATGGTTTCAACTTTGGTAATCCATGGCTGAGTTGGGAATCGATCTTCCATGATTCACTCACACGCTTGCAGACGTATGGAAAGTCCACTATCATTGCCTCAATGGCATGTGACGAGGGTCTGCCAAACCAGAAAGCTCAATGGATAGTTG
>CALRCS010000041.1 GCA_943354625.1 Candidatus Nomurabacteria bacterium
AATATCTACATTACTAGCATTATCAATCATTTTTTGTAAAAATGGCCAGGTATCTGTTTGTATTTTTAAGATTTTAGAATCCAAATATTTGTATTTATTAGGTATTTCAATTATTCTTGCGGGGGCATAGTTTTCATTTAGAAAAAAGATTTTGGAATATTTTGATAATAATTCTGGGTCAGTTTTGCTTAGCTTTTGAAGGTTATTTACTGTACTTGAAAAATCACCTACCTCTTTTTGATATATACCGAGTTTTGATTCTATAGTTCCGATATTCTGTCTTTGTGAGTTTATTTCGTCAACAAGCACTTTATTATTTTTTGAAAGACTTGAATTTAGCTCTTCTGTTGAAGAGGCCAACTTGTTTTCGAGGTTTGTTATCCTACTATTTATTGTGCTAATACGACTGTATACGATCCATACAGATATGATAATAACTACAATTATAGCGATAAAAGCAATGGTTATAAGTTTAATTTTGGTCAATTTTCCCATGTCTTAATGTTAGCATGTATATGTTTAAATTGGAAAAGGGAAAACATTAACTATTTATGTGGGAGGATTTGCTTAAAGATATATCAAAATAATTTTTTCCCACCATTTATGCACATGTTATGCACTTTTGAAAAAATTTCCCACTTGTTCTATTTTTGCTTTGGTGGGAGAATTAAAAAATCGTTTACTGTTTATTAATTAAACGAGTTATTATTAAATTATTAATTTATAAAAAAATGAAAAGAATTCTTTTGGCTTTAGGTGTAATTGTTTTTGTAGGAGCATTGGCAGCAGGTGCAACGGGTGCGTTTTTTAGTGATAGTGAGACTTCAACTGGGAATACGTTCACTGCTGGAGCGATTGATTTGAAGGTTGATAGTACACAGCATTATGATGGATTGATTTGTACAAATGGTTTTTGGGTTCTTGAAAATGATGTAGTTCCATCAGCTCGTCCAGATTTGATTGGATTAGCATGTACAGGTACATGGGCTTTAAAAGATCTTAATCCAACTCTTGATAAATTTTTTAATTTTTCAGATGTAAAGCCAGGAGATATTGGTGAAAATACTATTAGTCTTCATGTTGATAGTAATGATGCATATGCATGTGCTGATATTACAAATATTCAAAATGATGAGAATACTCTTTTGGCACCAGAAGTAAATGCTGGCGATACTGTTGATGGACCACTAGGTTTTGGAGAACTTGGACAAAATCTAGATTTCTTAATTTGGTCAGATAACGGAGCTAGTACCAATGCAGGAAATAATATTTGGGATGCAGATGAGACTATTGGTACGCATGTAACTGGTGCTGCTGTAGCAAGTAGTTCATTTACTCTTGCTGATGCTACAACAGGTCCAATACCAGGTGCTTCAACTAGATTCCTAGGACTTGCTTGGTGTGCAGGTACATTTACAGCAGGAGGTCCTGGAGTAACTCCAGTATGTAATGGAACATCCATGGGAAATATAGCCCAGACTGATTCCTATAAAGCTGATATAGCACTTCGTGTAGTCCAGTCTCGTAACAATGCAGCTTTTAGGTGTTCTGTTCCAAATTAGTACTAATTCCCAGCCGTTCAGGAGAGAATTTCTCTCTTGCGGGCTGTGAAGTAGAACTTCAAGCACCGATTAATAACTAATAAAAAAATATATGCAACGTATTATTATCAGTTTACTTATAATGGTTGGAGCGGTAACAGCGATTGCTTTCGGAAGTACAGGTGCATTTTTTTCAGATTCAGAAATATCAACAGGAAATACATTCGCTGCTGGAGCGATTGATTTAAAAATAGATAATCATAGTTATTATAATGGAGTATTAAATGCTTCTACTACATGGGAATTAAAAGATCTTACTATTGAGAAGTTTTTTGATTTTCCTGATCTTAAGCCGGGTGATACTGGCGAAGATACTATTTCACTTCATATAAACAGTAATGATGCTTATCTTTGTGCAAATGTAAAACTCACTTCAAATGATGATAATACCCAAACAGAACCGGAATCACTTGTAGATGCAAATGGTACAACTACAGGAGAGCTTGCTAACAATGTAAACTTTATTTGGTGGGCTGATGATGGTGATAATGTTTTAGAAAGTAATGAAACAGTTATCTCACAAGGACCAATTGGAACTCTAGGTTTACAGGGTTCAACAACTATTACTTTGGCGGATTCAGCACACAATATATGGACAGGAGTGGGAGGTCCAGTACCAGGGGCACAGACTCAATACATAGGAAAAGCATGGTGCTTTGGTACAATTGGAACAGCACCCCTAACTCAGGATAATTTAGGTACAACAAGTACACGTACACCTAGAAATTCTACTGGTGGTATAACTTGTAATGGCTCAGCACTTGGAAATGAGACACAGACAGACTCTCTAACTGCAAATGTTTCCTTTAGCGCAGTACAAGCAAGAAATAATGGAGGATTTATGTGTATACCTCCAGAAGTCCGTACCGCAAAATTGACTGTAAATAAAGTTGTTGTAAATAATAATGGCGGAAATAATGTTATTTCAGATTTTCATCTAGTCGTAGATGATGGATTTGTGTCTACTGGTGTTACGTCTGGTGTACAGATGACACTACCAGCTAGTACATATGGTGTAAGTGAAACTGGGGTCTCAGGTTATCAAGCTACATTTAGTGGAGATTGCGATGTAAATGGTGATGTTGTACTAAACAGTGGTGATGTAAAGACATGTACAATAACAAATACAGAATTACCAGCACATATAACTCTGATCAAAAATGTTACTGGTTCAGCACCGCTTGATCTACCAACAGTATTTGGTTTAAAGATTGATGGTATAACAGTTCCAAATAATACATCAATAGCAGTCACTTCAAATGCTTTACATGCAATAAGTGAAACTGGTCGTGCTGGATATTCATTTGTATCGATAACAGGTAATACAAAGTGTCCAGCGGTTCTAAATGGCACAGCAACACTTGATGAAGGGGAGGCTATTACCTGTACGATAACCAATGTTAAGAATTAATAAAATCATTTTTGCTCGAACAGCACTTATTCTCACAACATTTATACTTGTGGGTTTTGCTGCTTATGTTAGAAATGATTCTCCAGGAATTACTTTTGCAACTTATGGTATTGATTTAAAAATAGATAATCATGCTTGGTATAATGGTTCAACTGTACCAGGTTCAACATGGGCTCTAAAAGATCTTGTGCCAACTTCTGATAAGTTTTTTAACTTCAATGATATTAAACCAGGAGATTCTGGAAAAACACTTATCAGTACACATGTTGGTAGATCTGATGCTTGGTTATGTTTGGATTTTTCAAATTTAGTTAGTAAAGATAATGGTGTGAATGAACCTGAATCATTAGTAGATACGAATGGAAATATAAGTGGTGAACTTGCAAAAGGTACAGAATTCTTTTCTTGGATAGACAATGGAGATGGGATATTTAAACCTGGTGAAAAAATACTTTTTGGCGCAACAACTCAGAGTGCTTCAAAGGTACTAAATGAAAAGTCTTATGTTATTGGGGATTCGAGTGGAGGCGGTTCTTGTAAAGTAAATAGTACAAAGTATATTGGTATCGCTTGGTGTGCTGGAAATTTAACTGTTAATTTATCTACAGGTGCTATGACATGTGATGGTGGTGCTCTTGGAAATGAAGCACAAACCGATTCATTTACTGTTGACATGGCTATTCGAGCAATGCCATCAAAAGAAAATAAGAATTTCTTATGTGGAACAGGGAAAAATCCACCACCAAAGCATGATGGTAGAGATCATGATGATAAGGATAAGAAGGGAGGTGACGATGATGATTATAAAAATGAGAATGACAAAAATGATCATGGTCATTATGACTACCGAGGTAATAAAAAACATAGCTAGAGATTATGAATAAATTAAAAGCAATAATTAGCGGGGTATTTATCACACTACTACTTATTGTTGTTGGAGTTTTTTTATTTTCATTAGTTCCGATCCAGGGTAATATAAAAATAAAGATTGTTAAATCAGGTTCTATGGAACCGTCTATTAAGACCGGCGGAATAGTAATAATAAAACCAAGTAGTGATTATAAGGTTGGAGATATTATTACTTTTGGTATAGATACAAAAGCATCGGTACCGACTACACACCGTATTGTCTCTATACGTGATGATAAAATGGGAACATTTTACACAACAAAAGGAGATGCAAATGAAGAAGTTGATCCAGAGGAGACAAATAAAAATAAAGTAATCGGTCATGTGCTTCTAAGTGTGCCTTTTGCTGGATTTATACTTGATTTTGCTCGTCAACCAATTGGTTTTGTAACCCTCATTGCTATTCCTGCAGGACTTGTAGTGTTGTATGAAATATTGGCAATCATTGGAGAGTTAAAAAAGATGAAAAGTAAAAAAATAGAATGATAAGAAAAATACTTACAATTACTTTGCTATTTTCATTTACAATGTTTTTTATTATTTCTAATAATATCGGATCAACTATTTCATATTTTAGTGATACTGAAACTTCAGTTGATAATTTTATGAAAGCGGGTTTACTAGATTTTATGGTAGATTCTTCTGGATCAATTGATGCATATGTTGGGATGGAAGCTCTTGGTGGTAAGACTATTATTCCAGTAATGGTCCCTACACATGGAAGTTTTCCTATCGAATATAAAGTAAGAGTTGTTAAAATCTCTGGTAATGATAATTTCTGTAGCCAATTAGTAGCTTCAACTACAGCACCATTTAGTTATAATGGGTCTTTACTTTCACTTACCACTGCATCTACTACAAATATGGATGCATGGACGGTTGATCTATCTCTTCCTTCAGGTGCGAAGGGAATCAAACAGGATGATATTTGTTCTGTAGACATGGTTTATGATGGGTGGCACGATGGTGATAATGGATATGGATATAGTGATGAGGAAAAAGTATCCATAACATTGCATGCTCGTATGGTAGTTTTGAACGAGTTTCTTCCAAATCCTTCACCAAGTGGGGAATTTATTGAACTCTATAACAATAGTACATCTACAGTCGATCTTACTGGTTGGCTAGTAGGAAATTCTAGTGCAACTCTTCCCATTACATCTACTACCACAATAAATCCTAATGGCTTTCTACTTATAAATGTTGGCCCAAATTTTCTCGATGATGATCATGATACCGTAAGGTTGATTTCTCCGGCGACTATCGTTGTTGATTCATATTCATATTCTGGTGGAGCTGGTGTTAATAAATCATTTGCAAGAATTCCAGATGGTATCGGTGCATGGGTAGATCCTATACCAACTCCTGGTTATTCAAATGAGTTATTAGAAAATCCATTAATAATAAATATTGAGCCTGAGATAGAAATTGTTATTATTACAGCAACAACTACTGAAGTAATTGCTACATCAACACCTGAAGTTGAGGCTAGTACAACTCCTATAGAAGTCGCAAGTACAACTCCACCTGTAATCGAACCAGTAGTTGAACCAGTTATTGAGCCCGTGGTTGAGCCAGTAGCTACACCAGTAATTGAACCCGCTCCAGTAGTTGAATCAGCCCCAGTTGTAGAAAATACTCAATAACATTGACATATTTGTCATTTTAATATATTATCATAACAAATAATATATGTATAGAAATCAATCAAGACCAAATGGCAAACCAAGTTATGGTTCCAGACCTCCCGCTAGATTCAATAGTTATAGAAAACCAGCTAGAAGTCACAATAGAGGCCCACAAGGTGAGAATATTTCTCATGCTCGTTTTATCAATAAAGCAACTATTACAGAGGAAATAGAGCATTTTATTCCTGAACATAAGTTTGCTGATTTTGCTATTGAAGAAAACCTAAAAGCAGGGATTATAAAGAAGGGTTATACACTTCCGACCCCTATTCAAGACCGGTCTATCCCACATATTTTGAAAGGGCAGGATATAGTAGGTATTGCAAATACTGGTACAGGTAAAACCGCCGCTTTCCTTATTCCTTTGATAGATAAAGTTTTAAAGAATAGAAAAAATAAGATTCTAATCGTCGTTCCAACACGTGAACTTGCTATTCAGATTCAAAGTGAGCTTATTGGTTTTACACCTGGTATGAAAATATTCTCAGTATGTTGTGTTGGTGGGGCATATATAGGAAAACAGCTTTCAGAATTACGTTATACTAATGAATTTATTATTGGAACACCTGGGCGTCTAAAGGATCTTATTGAGAGAAAAGCTATTAGATTGAATGAATTTTCTACTATTGTTTTAGATGAAGCTGATAGAATGCTTGATATGGGATTTGTGAATGATATGAGATTTCTTATGGCTGGTATGCCAAAACCTCGTCACACATTGTTTTTCTCAGCAACGATTTCTGGTGAAATAGAAAAAATGATTGGTGAATTCCTAAACGAGCCTGTTAGAATTTCTGTAAAGACTCGTGATACTTCAAAAAATATTGAACAAGATATCGTACGTGTAGCACGTGGACTAAATAAATTTGATGTTCTAGGCGAAC
>CALRCS010000042.1 GCA_943354625.1 Candidatus Nomurabacteria bacterium
CCTACCCCCTTCAAGTTTAGCTAGTTCATTCTTAATCTGATAATTCATTTGTTCAGCTTCTTCATCATTAATAGTTCCATTTTCTAGCATGTTAGCAACTTTAGTTTTCTCTTTCGCTAATTCATCTTTTTTTCGGCTAATTTTCCCAAACTCTACTTGGTTTAATTTGTTAATATCATTTAAACTATCCACTAAATCATTCTTAAACGCATTAACTGAATTCAAATCTTTATCAGATATAATAATCGGTGGTATACGACTATCTATATTCACTAATCTAGGGTCTATTGTTAATAAAATAAGATACGAAGATAAAACCATTATTAGACCAAAGATAGCGCTTTCGATTTTTTCTCTACCATTAGACTTTATAAAAGGCACTTCACTAGTAATATATAGAAATCCTCCCCAAATTATCATAACAATAGCGAGAAATACAGCTGCGGCTATAGCGAATTTATATATGTATAATATATAAGAGTTAATATCTATTGTCGGTTGTGTTTCGCCAGGTGTACATCCTGTAGAAACACCAGAAATACATGGTAATGGTTCAAGTAGTGTGTATGTGCCAGCACCAGTCTGTGCTCGGGAACTTACCGGTAAAATGGTTATCGCTATTAAAATTATTAAAAATATTTTTTTCATATTTAGAATGTTACAGGCACATCATTACTTTGTTTTTTATTAAAGTATACAGTAAAACCAGCTACAGCGCCTTGAAGTATGCTGTCTAGGTTTCTCATATCTAAGTTTACACTTGAACTACCACTAGTATCCCCTTTTGTCCTAATTACTATACTTCTGTTTTTTGATAAATCTGTTTGTTCTATATTATTTATTGACCAAGTATAAGCATTATTTTGATTTTTTAAATTAAAACCAAAAGGAACTGCTAAAACTTTCATTTCTGAGTTTTTTAATGGAATTCTACCTGTAAGTGATTTATTGAATAGTATTCCATATAGAGAATCATCCTCATAAAACACCAAAGACGGTTCTGAGGGTTCAATATTAATAGAGCTTTTTATGTGCTCGGTTTCTTCACGTGTTGATATATCCACAGTGACTTCTAGTGGTCTTGGGAGGTCATCTGCTTCTATAACGATACTTTGTTTTCCATATCCTTGGCCATTGTCTATATATTTACCACTCCTTTTCCAAGAATATACTAATGTTTTTGGATCTATTTCTTTTATTCCATCTTTTGAAATATGAGGAATAGCTATTAATTTTATAGAATTCTGGTATGTGTAAGGTATTTTCCCTAGAAAAAACGGAGGTGTATATCCATTTGATTCCCAGATAATATCTACATAACTACTTTTTATTGTAATAGATTTGGTAATCTCCCTGCCATCAGAGCCTTTTATGATAGCTGAGACATTTAGCTTTATACCAAGTTTTGGGGCTATCACACTTGTCTTTTTTAGTCCCACTCCCTGACTTTGTGTCTTTCCATTTACTGTCCAGACAATAGATGAACCATTTAGATCAAAACTAAAACTTTCAATAGAAACCTCGACCACTTGGCCAGGTCCAGGGTTAGAGATATTTGTATCAATAGTTACCCCATCCATAGAAATGTTCATTTGGGCAAAAGCATTCACTGCGAATAAACAAGAGACCATAAATATTGATATTTTTAATAACAATTTCATTACTTATATTATAACATAATTATTTATACAAATTGCTGTGGGTATCTATGAATAGGAATTTAATTGATTCGTCTTGGATTTCATACACCGCACGAAGATCACCTGTTATATTTATACTTCTGTAACCTAGATATTCCCCATGCAATGGATGATTATTTAATTCTGGGGCAAAAGGATTATCCTTAAATACTTCTAATCTTTCGGTAAATTTAACCTTTATTTTTTGTGGCAATTTATTATACTGTTTTTTAAATCTTTTGTGGTAGCCAGGTTGCATAGTAAATTTTTCATATTAAGAATTTAGGCTTTTAATCATTTCAGTCATAGACTTGAAAGGTCCAACCATGTTTTTGCCCTCTCGTGCATCTTTAGATAATTTTGCTAAAAGTTTCTGACTTCTCTTGTTTAACACAGGTTCATCAGTAAAAGTAACTCTTCTGTCACTAATAAACTCTTTTATATTTTGGTTAATAACGGCATTTAGAGAAACACCAAGAATACCAGCTACTTCTTGAGCCTTTTTCTTTAAATCCCTGTCTATTTTTATACTCAACATTGTTTGCATTTGTTTCATATATCTAAAGTATATATTTTAGATATATTATGTCAAGCAATCTCACCTGCATCAAGTGGAAAATTAGCTCGATCGTCCACACTATTATCTTTTCTTTGTAGCCTTGGTGGACGTACCCCCTCCTGACTATTTAACGGCTGTCTTTGTATTCTTGGCTCTGTTACTCCTGGTTTTTTTAATGGATTCAATGAAAGCCCGGTCTTGTCTTCAATTCTAGTCATAATAATAACAGCAGAAATTCCCACCATGAGTGATGGAAATTCTTGGACCACAGGTATAAGTTCTGCAATCATTGAAATAAGTCCTACCGCCAATCTCCTTCCATTTACTATACCCAAACCTATTTTCCAGAAATAAAGACTAGCTACAACCCAAAATAATGGGCCAACAAAATCACCAACAAAGGGTATCAAACTTAAAATATCAAAAAAACCAGCAAATAAAACTAATAATATTGCAGAAACAATACTAATTCTATACTTAACACCCCCACCAGTACTCATCTTTGCCGCGTCATAGAGTAATTTTCTTTCTTTGTCTCCAATTCTTGATGCCATATTAATATTCTACCACTAATTTCTTCCTAATTCCCCTGTTGACTTGCTTCTAGATCATCTTTTGCTTTTTTAATAGCCAAAACTTGTGCAGGATTTGTGGTAATGATTTGATCTTCTGTGTACGAAGCCACGACTTTTAGCGCTACATGTTTTAGTCCTACAAAGAATATTCCCTCTCCTACATCTGACTCTAGAAGTAGATATTTTTCTTCATCTGTAAGATTGAATGTTCTTTGAATGTTATCAATAGAAGATGGGGACTGTTTCAATAGAATCTGGATAGAAGAGTTGGTGATGATTGGTAGACCATAAGGGGATTTCAAGAAGTCATCTACATCCTGAGTGATAGTTGCGAGCCCAAGGAAATACTTACGACCTCTTTTTGCCAAACCGAGTAGGAATGAAGCCGTGTCTTCTGATTTCATCATCCACCAAGCCTCATCTATAACCAAAAGTCTCTTTTTGAGTACTTTTCTAACTGCAGTCCATATATAGTGAGTAACTATATACATAGCCACTGGTTTTAGTTCATCTTCCATATCGCGAAGAGAAAATACTACGAATTTCTTATTTATATCGACATTTGAAGGGCGGTTTATAAAGCCTGCCCATGTTCCTCTTGTGTATTTTGTCAGTCTTTCTACTAACGATTCTGCCCCTTCCATACCAGCAAGTACAAGTTCAAAGTCAGAAAGAAGTGGTGGCTCAACGTTTTTGAAATCTGATTCTGGAGTAATATCCTTTAAAGCGTAAGTTTCACTGATAGCTCGGTCAATAATTGAATCTTCTTCTTGAGAGAGTCCTCCTAGCATGATTCGGAAGAGTCCAACAAGGTTTATGATATTTGAACGTAGAATATCAGCAGCACTCTCATCTTCATTGGGTGAAGGTAGGTCAAAAGGATTAATATGGTGTTCAGAATTCAAAGAAATATTAAAATACTTACCACCCGTCGCTTCTGCCATATATTCATACTCCTTTTCAGGGTCTATAACAATAACTTCTGTATCAAACATAAGAGTTCGGAGGATTTCAAGCTTTGTACAGTAGGATTTTCCAGATCCGGCCTTTGCAAAGGTCACGGAATTGTAATTTTCTAGAAGAAATCTATCAAAAAGCACCAATGATGAGTTGTGGCGGTTTATACCATAAAGAATTCCTTTATCTGAAGTAAGGTCAAATGATACGAAAGGAAAAAGACTAGAAAGTGGTGAAGAATTTAGTTTTGAGTGTACTTCCAACTGATCATCACCTATAGGTAAAACACTCTTATAGCCACTTTCCTGCTGGAATAGTGCAGGTTTTAGATAAACGAGTTTTGATTCTAGTATAGATTTTATTTCTGATTCCATTTTATCCAATTCACCACTACTATCACCAAAAATAGTTATATAAACACCTACATCAAATATCTTTTCTTGTGCTTGCATGAGATTGTCTCTCAATCCTTCTAGATCCTGATATGCAGTATCAAGCATAGGGTCACGAACAAGACCCTTATCTTCCCTGGTCGATATCTGGCTTTGTACTTCAGCCACCTTTTTTTGGAAATGCCTTAAGATTTTTGCTGTATCAACCGGGTGTATGAAAATAGAAATATTAAAAATCTTATCAAGATTAATTATTGGAGCAAACCAACTTTCAGAAAGAAAACGTGGGTATGAAATGACAAAAAAAGTTCTAGCAACCTTTTCCCCGAGATTTATTTCCTTGGGGCTAATCTTCAAAGCAGAAGGAGCAATAACGTCTTTTAGTTCAAGTACACCAGCATCATAAATCTCTTGAGGCATAAGAGAAACAATAGGGTCCTGATCTGTTTTTTTGCTAAATAATTTTGAAAATATGCTCATATTAATTTATTTCTAGTTAATTTGAATCGGCTTCTCAGTTTCCCCAGGATTAAAAATCTTATAATACAATTCTACCACCTCTTCCGTACCAAGCTCAGCTACACGAACCCCGCAACGCACCAAACCCTGCTCTACCACACCCACTCTCTGCTCTAACTGACTTCTATATTCCTCAAATTTTTCATTTTCTATTGTTCTATCCTGTTTACCTTTATTAAATATAGATGAGATGGGGTTATTGCTAGCTGTGATTATCGGTGGCATGTAAGGAATAACAATAAAGAATCCTTTTGTCATTATACTACTGTTATCAACAAAGGTTTTTATAAATTCTATGTATTCACGAGTTTGAATTTTCATTAATTCTGTTAATTGTTCTTTGTATCTTCCCTCCAAGAGAGCAATATATGGCCTTATATCTAGTCTTTTTGATTGAATAAATATTTGTATAGAAAAATCCAGAGAATTTAAGAAATTCTGGAATTGCATAATAATGGCATTTTGTTCATCAGAAGACTTTAGTGCGAAGTTAAGTGAAGAAGCAAGAATAATAGAACGCATGGAGCCATTTTTTAAAATAACAATACCGTCACGAATTTCTTGTATTGGTACGAACTCCTGTGTGGTTTTTTGTGTTTGAGCCATATTTTTATTTTTGATTTTTATTACTATACATACTATCTTTAATATCCAAACTCCATGTCATGTCTTTTAACTTACTATCTGAAATCTTTGGAACCATTATACCAGCATATTCTTTTGCTTCCTGAATAGCATTATCTGCTTTTTCATTTGGTACTTTTTTCCAGATAAAAAGTTTTGCTGATGTATAGTATTTGAATGCCGCTTCAACGATAAAAATAAAAGGTTTATTGTTTATTTTATAAAAAGCTAGAGCGATAGAAAAAGACGCTACTACAAGTATAGGAATACCAGAATATATAATAGAAGGTAAATATCTAAAGATTACAAAACACAATCCTCCCCCTCCAGCAAGATATACGAATTGCTTTAATGTTATAGATCCAAAAATTTTATCCTCAACATCAATGAACTGTGGAACTTGATATCTCATGCATTTATTATATCACAAGGTTATGTTGTTTCTATATTTCTTCTCTGTATGGATCTGATGAATATGGAATATTTTCTACCACCTTTTTCTCTATTGGCTTTTTTATCTCTACTACCTCTACATTGTTTACTGGAGCTGTAAGTAGATGATCCACCATTTCAGCTATTGGCTTATCCTCAATACCTTTCAATACAGTGTCTTTGTTGATATTTGTTTCTTTGTACTGTGGTATTCCTACTGGGGGTTTGTCTACGGTAAAACGCCCTGCTTGCTCGAGAGTAGGTTTTATAACTTGTGGAGCTGGTGGCGCATAGTTAGGGGTAGGCGCTAGTGGTGTTGGTATTGAGAATGGGTTTGGTCGTAGGGGGGCTTGCGGACGAGGCTGTACTGGTGGCTGGGGTCTCTGTACCGGAGGTTGTGGTCTTTGCGGTTGGTAGGTGTTTTGAACAGGAGCTCTGTACATGGTAGGAGCAGAGCGAGGGGGTTGATACGAGGAAGATTGTTGTACTGGAGGTTTTTGGTTTTGCATTTCCCTTTGCCTCTCAGATTGCTCAGC